>JBAZLE010000098.1:0-7654 GCA_041650455.1 Thermoplasmatota archaeon
CACGAGTTCTCCAAAATTTCCAGTTTTCCAAAAGCTTTAATCGATAACATATATGGTAATTCCTTACTTCCTAGGGTGATGGAGGTTGCGATAGGTAAGTTCTTTTTCTGGTCCGCAGCTTGACCATCGATGACAGAGGTGAGATAGGAGAACTGTTCTGCGACCTTGTCCATATGTTCTGCTTCCCGCTGTTCCATGACTTTGGGGATGTAGATTGTTTGAACAAGGGAGACGACCGCAACGATAAGACCGATGAGTAAGACGGCAGTGACCACGCCGACAACTGCCGTGTCTGTTGGTTTTTTCCTGAATGTTTTCATTCTTATCCACTCATGTTTCTCTTTTTTTAACTATAGGTATAACTCTTAAGAAAGATACAATCAATAGTCCAAGTATCTCTTGTCGTATCAGATGCGTCTGTCGCTCCTTTCAACTGGATGGTGTACGTTGGCGCGGTCAGTCCAGCTGCTGTGAAGTTCTTCCAGCCACTGGATGAAGTTGTCCCGAGATTTGACCAGGTCATCCCGTTCCAGTAGTTCACAGTCAACATCTCTGAACCAACTGTTTCCAGATACATACAAACCGTTTTCCCTTGTTCATTGAAATGAGCATTCGTCCATTGGTATTCAAGGTCAATCCGATAATTGGTTGTACTATAGGTATATAGGAATACACAATCAATAGTCCAGGAATCTTGAATAGTATCACTTGCTTCATTGGCTCCGATGAGTCGAATGGTGTATGTTGCAGAAGTTAATCCGATATCCGTAAAATTCTTCCAGCCTGTCCCGGTAATCGACCCTAGAGTTGTCCAGGCTCCTGCGTTTCTGTACTGCACGTTGAGTGTCTCTGTCCCTGCTGAAGCAACATAGAAACGGAGGTGTTTTGTCGAGTCGCTATAGTTGGCGGTGGTCCATTGATACTCAAAGTCGATGTTGTAGTTTATTGTAGCTGCGCGTTGGACAGTGAGTGCCGCATAATCAATAGTCATTGTGGCGGTGTTAGACACAATCTTTTTGAACCCGACACGGGCGGCATTTATCTCCGTTTCAGTGTCTAGACCAGCAATAATACCGGTGTTGGCGAGGTTCGTCGTCGGATTCAGTATCACACCGCTGAACTCCGGGGTGTTATCCCCGGTGGTATCAATATACCAGTTACAATCGTCGTCTCCATTCCCTGCATCGAAATCGACATACATCACGACCGTAAACCCACTCCCGGTATGGGTTGTATCAGCAAAGGTGAACCAGGATTCATTATTATCTTTTCTATACGTGGTGATATAGTTTGTTCCATCATCTGCATTTAGATAGGGGCTGCTTCCCACCTTTGTCCAATCATCTACTGTTGCAGTGAATCCATCGACAACCAAATTCTCGTTCACCGCGGTTCCATAGTCACTTTCTTGCAGAGTCATCACGTTCGTATCCGGAACAATCCCTTGGGCGTGAATGAAGGATGTTTCAAGTCCTTTATCTGCGGAAGAATCAACATCTGTGGAGTTACTATCAACGTCATCGTTATGGACTTGATTGCCATAGTCAGATTCCTGAATGGTCATCAGATTCGTATCTGGATTGATATCTTGTGCGTTAGCGAAATCATTCTCCGTTCCCTTATCAGCAGACGAATCAACATCTGAAGAAGCGCTATTCACGATATCATAATGCCAAACGAGGTCCCCGCCTGAAATCATTAATCCTTGTTGGAGGACCGTTGATAAGATGAGCGTGTTTGTTGAAGGGTCGATCACGACCACCTGAACGTATCTATCTGTGATATCGTCATAAGGGAATTGTATGGTGTCGCCGAAATTCCACGTATCCTTGGATAAGAGTTCGCTGGCGGTTTTTTTATACGTGTCAGTTCCGATCGTGACGACTATTAGGGTTTCCCCCGCAAGAGGTTTTCCCCCATAGTGTTCGATGGTGATGAATTTCTGTTCTGTGTCGATCGATCCAATCAGGTTGACGGAGGGAGCTGAGGGTTCGAAAGAAAACGAAAACACGATGTAATTCAGAAACCCAAATAATGCGATGGTGATCCCAAGCAGTAATGCAACGGAAAGCACTTCTGATACCGCGTGGTTCGCACGTCTGTTCTTTGTCATAATTTTTCCTTTTGTTTAGAAGGTGAGTTTGAAGATGATGAAGGAGATGATCCCAAGGATGCAGCTGTAGCGGATGCCGGAGGAGAGCTTCCCGTCCATCATGAAGCCGCTAAGCATGCCTGCCCCGAGGCTTTGGACGAACACGAACGAGTACAGCGAGTATTTGAGCTCCATTGGGTCGATGCTTGTGAACACGACCCCGGCCATGCGTCCGACCTGTTTTCCTTGCAGCTCGAAGAAGGATTTGAAGATGGTGAGGTTCATGATGATGATGATGGCGAGGAACACGAAGAAGCAGACGAGGATGACGACGGTGTAGATGGACATGGTGGCTTTGCGTTGGTTCTCCAGGCGGTTGACTTGGCCGACCTCGATAGCTGCTGCTCTGAAGATCTTTGGGGTGTTCCCTCCCATGACGAGTCCTTTGTTCAGGCTGATGACGATCCGATGGATGATGGCAGATTTCATCCGCTCCGCAAAATCAATAAGGATTTCTTTTACTGCGATGTTCCAGGAGAGCTGGGCCCGCATTTTTTTGATCTCGGTGGATAATCGGCCGTAGTGTGATTTTGAGGCGACCTTTATTGCATCAAAGATGGTTGCTCCGGTGGAGAGGGAGTCGCTGACTTCGGTGAGGAAATTGGGTAAGCGGTATTGGATTTGTTTCTTTTTTTGTGCCTCGAAGTAGTTGTACACCCCGATGGGGCCGATGAGCAGCAGGATTGCTAGGAAGAGGAAATCGAGTTGCGGGTAGAAGCCGAAGCTGATGTATCCGAGGTTGTCTAAGACGGTCAGTCCTACATAGGTGATGATTACGATGAGGGAGCAGAGCAGCAGGATCATCAGGGGTGTTTCGTTTTCCTTTAGGGATTGTCGGAAGGTGAGGTTTTCTTTGGAATAAATCCTGTTGAGGTCCTCCAGGCTGGTCGAGCGGATCAGATAGTAGAAGCCGACGTAGATCATCGGCATCATGACTAAGGAGAAGAGGTTCAGGATGGTGATGGAGCCGCTTGCGGAGCCACCAAAGAACCCAAAGACGGTAAGGATAATAACAAGGAAGATGGGGAATGCTATAGCGGTGGTGACGAAGATCTCTGCGATGACGCCGAGCAAGTCGAGGTCCTTGTTTCGTTGGATGAAGTCCTCGTCCATGAGTTTTGTGACTGAGTTTTGGAGGTAGAGATGCAGTTCGCTGCCGGATTGGATGGTACCGATGATTCCTTGGAGGAACTCTTGGAATTTCCGTGAGGGGGAGATCTCGATTGCGTGTTTGAGTGCGGTGATGCTGTCGACGTTCATGACGTTGATTTCTTTGGCGATTTTTTTGATCTCTATCTGCAGTTCCCCGTATAAGTCGATCTGGGCGAGGGTCGTGAAGATCTCTGAAGGGGAGATTCCCGCGACTGCCATGGAGTTGATGAAGTTGATGGCGTAGGGTAAGAAGAGGTCCATGTGGTACGCTCGTCGTTTAATCCGATACCCGGGGTAGTAAAGGAAGAACACGCCGATGCAGGCGACGATGCTGCCGGGGAGCAGAAGGATGAGCAGCAGGGTGATCTGGGAGGGGAGGAGTAGGTAGAGGAAGAACGTGAGCAGTAAGGAGCCGATGCAGCCGATGACGAGGCTGAAGAGGGCGGTGGCCAGGTATTGTTTGTAGTCAAGCAGGATGCCTGCTTTCTCGAGTTCCAGGTTTCGTTCGAGCTGGATGTCGTCAGGTATTTTTGAGACTGTTTTTTTGAAGGCTTTTTGTGAGATCTCTGTGTATTTTGATGATTGCATTAGGTATCCCTTTTGATGTTTTTGAGGATGGAGTCGGGGTCTTTCATATAGGTTTTGACGATTTGTCCAACCTCGGTGTAGGAGCGGAGGTTTTCTTTTTTCATCCATTCAAGGACTGCGATGCGGTTCTGCAGTTCTTGATGCAGCTCGTCTTCGCTCCAACCGTTCTCGATTCTGATGCGGTAGAGGAGTCTGCTGGCGCCGTTGTTCTTGAAGCGGTCTTCGCTTCCTCCGATCCATTCGAAGGGGGACATGGTGACCAGTCGATTGGTCCCAGCGTCGAGTTCGACAATTTCGGTGACGTTGGTGATGCGTCGGACCGGGTTTCCTTTGACGATGACGGAGTTGAGGAAGACGATGGTATCCAGCGAGGTGAGAAGCGCGCGGGGCAGGGAGATGGGTGGGTTTTCCAATCGTTGGATGAGGGAGTGCATGTCACTGGCATGAACGGTGGAATAGGAGAGATGCCCGGTGGTCATGGCTTGGAAGAGGGAGTAGGCTTCTTTTCCTCTGACTTCTCCGACGATGATGACCCGTGGTCGTTGACGCAACGCGACTCGGATGAGGTCGAACATGTCGATGTCGCGGCTGGTCTTGAGGGATTCGGTGGAGGTGAACCCTGATCGGGTGGTTCCTGCGATCCAGTTCTCATGGGGCAGGTTGATTTCTCTGGTGTCTTCGATGGAGACGATCTTGTAGGAGGGGGGGACGAAGAGGGAGAGGGCGTTGAGCATCGTTGTCTTGCCTGAGGCGGTGCCTCCGCAGAAGAGGATGTTGCATCCTTTTTCGATGGTGAGCCAGAAATAGGCAGCCAGTTCTGGGGAGATGGTGTTGTTGTTGAGCAGGTCGATGGGGGTGAGGGGGTCTTCTCGGAAGCGTCTGATGGTGAAGGTCGACAGCATCGTGATGGTCCGACCCAGGGTGGTCTGTAACCGGGACCCGTCGGAGAGTTTCCCGTCGACGACCGGTTCGTAGACGGAGATTTGTTTGCCGCACATCTGGGAAAGTTTAATGACGAAGCTGTCCAGTTCGTCTGCGTCCTTGTAGATGATGTTGGTTTTGATGGACTCGTACTGTTTATGGACGACGAAGATGGGAATCGCATGGCCGTCGCAGGAGATGTCCTCGATTTCTGGGTCATGCATGAGGATGTCGATGCGTCCGTATCCTGCGAACTCTCGGATGATGTAGTAGAAGATGGTGTCTTTCTCTGTCTTTTCGAGTTTGATTTGTTTGTCATGGATGAGTTTTTCTAATGCTTTTTCCAGGATGTTCCATTTTTCTCTGGTATCGCCCTCGTACACGTCGACGTCTGCGAATTTCTTGAACAGGACGATGAGTTTTTCTTTGGTCTGTTCTTGTTTATCTGTCAGTTGTGGTTCGACGACTTGATAGAGGTGCTCTTTTTTCTCATTGTCGTAGAGGATCAGACGGGAGCCTAGTCCTTTCCAGCCGAATCCTTTTTTCTCGTCGATGAGCGTGCTGTCTGATGGAACCGTTTTTTTTGAGTTGGTGTGACCCGCGTCGATTTGTTTGACGATTTCCTGGTATTGCTGATTTCGTTGCTCTTGGAGCTTTATTTTGAGTTTCTCTGTTTTCGGTTCCTTTGGACTTTTGTTGACCTTTATCTTGGGGAAGAAGGCGTACTGTATCATCACGGAGGGGGAAAAGGGAAGGTGTTGGGGTACCTGGTTGGATTGGTTTACATTTTTTTTATGCTTTTTACTTTGCATGCTGTAATCTCTCCTTACCACCAATTTTCTGTACTGTGATGTAATTATATAATATAAAATAGGCTAACGAGAATGTGTGATAAAATCCTTTCGTTTCGTTCCGCTGATTTTTTTTTAAAAAAAAGATGGAGGTGCGTGGTTATTCTTTCGGGGCGAGCAGCGCGGTGGTGGGTTTTTTCTGGATTTGGGTGTCTTTCCAGTAGCCTTTGAGCGCTTTCTGGATGATATGTGAAGCGCTTTCTCCTGAGCCGAGGAGTTTCCAGTAGGTGTAGTCTGAGATGGTGATGGATATTTTTGGCATGATGCTTCCCCCATGTTTTGAAATAAATTTTATTATTATATGATTGCATTATATATATTTAAATTTTACTCAGACGATGCATGATACTTTTTTGTAATCGTGGTCGAAGAGACCGACCAAGCAAGAATGTATCTGGTTCAACAAAATAAAGGAAAGGAACGTTACGGAAACAGTAGTGGATACAACAAGAAATGTGGGGTCACCTCGAAATAGGCAATGAAGGAGGGGTCAAGCAGGTAGAGGTCGGTCATACGCACGAGAAACGACGCGGTGTTCCCCTGCACGTTATGCGTGTCTTTTGCCGTCACCGTTATCTGGAATGTCCCTGGGGTATTCCAGCTGTGATTTACGGGGACTTCCACGCCGGAGGAGTATGGTCCGAGGGGTTCTCTGTTGATGTGATCTCCCCAGTCGATCACATAAAACACTTGGTTTCCATCCGGGTCAGTTGCTGTGAGAGCATACGCGGAAGGTGTTTTTGTTCTTCCGAACCGTGGTCCGGTAATGGTCGGTATGGTAGGCGGATCATTCGGGATGACCGTCACTTGTTTTGTGAGGTGGCTTGTTTTCCCGTTGCTGTCGGTCACGTTCAGCTGCACCGGGTACGTCCCGATAGTGTGGTACTGATGGGTCGGATGCTGTGCCTCAGCGGTGCTGTTGTCTCCAAAGCTCCACTGCCACTGCTGCAGCCGTCCTCCTCCCACCGCCGTCGTGTCGGTAAACTGGATGAGTTCTCCTGCGATAGGCTCCCGGGGAGAAAGTGAGAAATCCGCCTGGGGTGGTGTCTCACAGGCATCCCCGATGCCATCAGCGTCAGAGTCGGTTTGTGCCGGGTTGTACACCTCAGGGCAGTTGTCGACCCCTCCGCAGATCCCATCGTCATCTTCATCGTTGAGCGGATCGTCTGGGCAGTCATCGCAGGCGTCCCCGATCCTGTCCTGGTCCCGGTCGGTCTGATTCGCGTTCGCGACGTCCGGGCAGTTATCCACCGGGCAGGTGTTCGGCCCATACCCGGGGTCGCCGTACCCGTCCCCATCGGTGTCCGTGCACGTATCACAGACGTCACCGAGTCCATCACTATCGACGTCGGACTGGTCAGAATTCGGGACGGTCGGGCAGTTGTCCACCGCATCGGGGATGGTGTCCTTATCCGCATCCCTCTGCTCTGGGCTCTGTGTGTACGGGCTTAGCAGGACCATCGCGGACATGAACCCGATGACGCTGACCGTGAGAATCAGAATGATATGGTATTTGTTCTTCAGGTCAATCTTCATAGGAATGCATCACACCACCGCTGATATATTCCTTCGATTCTTTTAAGGCTTCCGAAGAAAAGATTCCTGATCCACGGTGGAGGAACCGAGATGCGATGCGACGTTGCGTATCCTTGGTCCGGCTTCTTAAGAACGCACAAGAGCCTGCCACACCATCCTCCTCATCACAACCCCTCTTGTTCGGTTATGATTCCTTGTTGAACACGTCTCGTAGGGGGATGTAGAAGACAAGCAGTGCGATGAACAACCACACCAAAAACCCAGGGAGCACCGGTGGGATGTCAAACAAGGTGATATGGAATCCGGCGATGATGATGAACGCGACGATCACCCCGGTCAACGCTTCCCCTGCGATGAGGCCAGCGGTGAACAACAGACCGGTCCTGATACAACGGTCCTTTGGTTTGACCTCGGTTTGCTTGATGGCCAGCTCCCATTCGTTCGTTTGCTTTCC
>JBAZLE010000099.1:0-7513 GCA_041650455.1 Thermoplasmatota archaeon
CAGGGACACCAGCGGTTTCTTCGATAACGATGTCAAGTTTCTTTCTTGGGTTTTTATAGATGAGTAGTGTTCCTGCCCGGGTGGTATTTTTTGGAACGACCCGCACACGCCATTTGTTCGCGATGCTTAACATTGACACTGCCGTAAGAAGTTTATCTGACATAGAAGAGTAGGTTATCCTCCTCGATTGCTCATCAAGGTAGCCATCGCCTTTAAAGAGGGCCCCCAAGAATATATTCCTGTACTCTTTATTGAGGTTAAATATAAACGACGGTATCGTCTTTTCTTTTGAGGTTGCACCAGCCAAGTACGGGAGCACGTATGGGTACAATCCACTCATTTTCATGTTGAGAACCACGGTACTGGTTTTACTCTTGGTTTTTGTGCTATATCCCTTCGATTCCTTTGTTGAGACCGTGATCCCTAACTTATTTGCTATGGCAAGTATGTCCTTGCTCTTGCTTTTCTCCTGGGAGATGACAATCCCCGCATGCGAGGCTTTTCCTTCAGAGACAAACCAAGCGGTCAATTTAACGAAATTTTCCAATTTTTCTTTACCGAGAAACCTCTCATAAAGGGTCTTGTTGTAGGGTTTAATGTATATCTTCGCATCGTCTCTTAGCTTTTCTGAATATTTGATGTATGTCTCAAAAGAAACAACGTTGTTCCTGAATCCTTCATATAATGTAGATTTATCTGTTCTCCCATCTTTATAGAGAAATTCTTTTAATGAACCATATAATTCTCCGATTTTTTCTTTAATTGCGGCGACGTCCTTGGCTTGAATAAAAATGCGTTTTCTTATTTTTTCTGGGAGTTCCTCTATCAAATCAAATAAATCGATTTTCTCGTCGTTACCTAGCATATTTTGTTTTAACGAGTTGACCGCAAGAATATGGTTTTTTCCATTTAAGGTAGAATTGGATTTGGCACATTCTAATTCTTTTGCCATCACTGGTTTTATCTTATTGTCATTACTTTTAAAAAGTGAATGTGCAGGCGAGACTTTTATTTCACCAGCCCCGGTCCGAATTCTCTTCAACCCATTTACCTGAATTCTATGTTTGATTAATGCTTTAATCGGACGCCATTGAACCTCACCTTTATCATTAAAACTGATTACTTCAAATTTCTCGTTTGGTCTTAATGCAAAAGAATCGTCCGATGGATTACCATATCCGTCGACGTTACGGATAATCGACGTTCTATTTTCTCCAAAGTTCTCCTCGATGAATTTCCCTATGAATTCGACTTTCACGTTCCCGTTTTTCCTTAAAATGATAGGTTCATCATGAGCTAGTGATTGGAATCCCACTCTTGTAGGAACGTTCATGTTGAAGAGGAATTTCTGCATTTCTTGTTTCACATCTGCGTACTTCAATTGATCATACCGTATGAAGGGTGCCAAAAGACTGTCGAAATTAGAGAGTGCTTGCGCCCCAGCTGCTTCTCCTTGCAATGTATAAAGATAATTGACAACTTGCATCAGTGCGGTACTGAAGTGCTTTGCAGGTTTGCTTTCTACTTTCCCGGGAACACCTCGAAAGCCGAGGAGAAGAATATCCTTTAAATCCCAACCTACACAATAACTACCAAGAGTGCCAAGATCGTGGATGTGATAGGATCCATTTGTATGCGCCTCACCTATTTCCGGTGGATAAATCTTATTAAGCCAGTAATGAGAGATGATGCTTTCCGTCGCGTAGACGTTTAAGCCTTGCAGCGAGTAGGCCATGTTGCTGTTCTCGTTGACCTTCCAGTCCAGCATGCTGAGGTAGTCATCGACGACGTCAATGTCTTTGAGTAAACCTCCAATCTCCCGCATGTCCTGATGCTGTTTCCGATAGAGGATGTATGCCTTTGCGGTCTTTGCATGTCCGTCCTCGATGAGGATTTTCTCGACGACATCCTGGACGTGTTCGACGGTGGGGATTTCGCCACGTTTGAGTTCCTTTTCTAGGATGGTGATGACCTTGTCGGTAAGCTCTGCTGCTTTTTTGTAGTCTTTCCCACCCACGGCCTGGGCGGCTTTCCAGATGGCTTCTGAGATTTTCACGGGGTTGAAATCAACGATTTTTCCGTCTCGTTTCTTTATCTTTCGTATCATTTTGTCTCTCTCCTTCTCCTTTTATTTTTCTGTGAGATTTTTAACCTCTTTTTCAAAGCTGGTGATGTCGGTGAATTGACGGTAGACAGAGGCGAACCTGATGTAGGCGACATGGTCGACTTCTTTGAGTGCATCCATGACGTATTCACCGATAAGTGAGGTCTCGATTTCCTCCTTTCCGACGCGCCTGATTCTTTCTTCGATGTTGTCAATCATTTCCTCGATTTTTTCATGTTTTATCGGGCGTTTTTCGAGTGCCTTTTCCATGCCGTTTCTGATCTTGCAGCGGTCATATCGTTCTCGCCTGCCGTCTTTTTTTATGACGAACATGGGCGCCATTTCGATGTATTCGTAGGTCGTGAATCGCTTGTTGCAACTGAGGCATTCTCGTCGTCTTCGGATGGATCCGCCGGTGTCGCGCGAGTCTGTCACTTTTGTCTCAATATGATTGCAATAGGGGCAATTCATCTCCCATCACCACAGATACAATATATAGTATAGCAAAAAAAAATTGCTACAAATTGTAGTATAATTCGATGGTTTTTAAGTCTTTTGATTTTTCTTAAAAAACAGCGTTTTCTTCCGTCTCATTTATTAAGAATTTTCACTGCGATATGTTAGAGTGTCACAGCTTTCGCATGCGTGATTACATATCGTACCAGCTCAGCAATATTGATTTTTTTTTCCTCAGCAAGAATCTGCTCCAAACGCGCCTGAGTGGACGGTTCTCGTGGGACTGCGGAACACTCCATTGCAGGTGCTATGGAAAACTCAAAGGTACCGATCTTCCGCGCAATCTGAATCGTATCCTCCTTGTCATAGCCGATCAGCGGTCTGAGAATCGGGATGTTGACAGCTTGCTCGACGACCCGAAGGTTCTGCAGCGTCTGTGAGGCGACCTGACCAAGTGAATCACCCATGACCAAGGCATCCGCATGCTCTGTGTGCGCAATCGCTTCAGCGTAGCGCAGCATCATCCGTTTGCACACCACGCAGGTATACTTCTTGTTACAGGCCCGCGTATACGCCTCAAGGCTCGTTCCATGGGGGAGAAGAAGCGTAGAAAGCCTCGATGGAACTAACGTCTTCAGATAAGACGCGAGCCTAAGGAATTTTTCTATCTCACGGTCGTCTGTGAAGGGTCGGTTATCCGCATGCAGCAGGATGAGTTCATCTGCTTTCTTTGACAGAAGATATGCTGCCACCGGGGAGTCTATACCACTGGAGATCAATGCAACCAGTTTCATGCGGTCTCCGTTTCAATGTATTCCAGGTATTCTTTTAGCCCACCAACGGGGGGAAACACAAGAATTTCTGGGACTTCATAGGGATGTAGGGAACGGATCTTCTGGATCGTTCGTTGGACGTTGCGATCAGATGTTTTTATCAGCAGGGCGTATTCATTTGCCTCCTCGATGTTGCCTTGCCATCGGTAGATGGATTCGATCTTTGGGAGGATATGGACGCAGGCGACCAGTTTTTCTTTTACTAAGGAACGAGCGATGGTTCGTGCCGTCTCTAGGGTATCGGTTGTTGAATAGATGATAGAAACCATGAAAGGACCTATCGAGAGAATGATTTTAAGGATTTGGATATTCAACTAGGGTATTTTCCTTTATTTTTATGAGGAAATATTCTGTTTGGAATTTGTTTATTTAAAAACTCGCATAACACCTCCCACCCATCACCATCGATGATATTCATGACGAGCAGGCTTGAGTGGCGTTTCTCAAAATAACGTAGTATGTCATCATTTCTTTTTTCCATCTCGGTTATTCTGTCTGAGAGATGGTCCTGTATGTTTGGTAAGGCTTTGAAATAGTTCGAATAACTCCGTATAAAAGATTCATGATCTCGTACGGTAAGAATGAATTTACTCCCCGGGAGTGATGCATCGATTTTTTTATATAACTCTTTATGGCCTATGGGAAAATCAGCAAAGGCATCATACCCGCTCTTTTTTACGCGCTCAATATAGTGTTGTTCCCCGTACTTCCAATATGTTGGTATCTCAAAGAACAACGGCGTTTGATACCCAAGAATTTTCAATGCTTTAAGCAATGACCGTGTTCCTGTCTTCGGGTTCCCAATACAAAAGATCTTCCTAGTATTTTTTTCTTTTATTAATGAAAGAAAAAAACTTTGTATCCTTTGCACTGGCCAGTGATAGAGGAGAAAGAGAATAAAAATCTTCCAGGTAAAGCTTTTCACGTTTCAAAAAATATTTTGTGTTGATATAAATTTTTTCGTTGCACCCAACAAGTACCGTTCCATGGAGACAGATGCAGCTACTGTTCCAATAGCATCAAGTGACCCACGAAATAAATGACTGTTACACGAACAATCACTACAACCAAAACCTGAGATACCGAGTAAATTTTTTTCAAACACGGAAGCAATCATACATTCCTCTCTTCGAGTGCCTTCTTTATAAAAAACGTCCATTATCTTCGTGTGAGGTAAAAGATAATCAATGTGCCAATGGGTTTTCTTTTGGCTTCGTAGATGGCGTTGAATCCTTTGTTCCAGTCCGTTCAACGCAGACCCCACATAGACGTAGTTTCCTTTTTGAAAATCAACCAGTCCAAGTTTCCCTATCGGAAGAGACGTTTTATTCTGAAGTTCCAACACGAGGAGATACGTCCCTTTCATCAGATGGATATTGGGATAGGTTCTTATAAGACCGATTCTGATTCCATCTCTGATGACATCACATCACCCTCAGTTCATCAACATTGAAAACCTCTCAGATGCAAGAAAAGAAATCCAAAAAATAGGAAGCGACCCGAAAAGTATCGACATCATGGCTCCCAAAGCGGTTTCCAAGGTCATCAAACTCGATCAAGTAGTCCTCCAGGATGCGATCATCATCAAACAAGACATGCTGTCACTCGGTGGAGAGGTCGCTATCCCTCGCGAAGCGTTCGAGCTGCAGAAGAACCCTGCCGCCATCCTTATTATGGGAACGGTGGTACAACTCAGAGAACTCGTTGACAAACTCAATCGACATTACCCACGCATCCAAGAAATCTCCAGAGAACTTTTTGAGGTACTTGCAAAAATCTCCTAGAAAAACACGGTCCACAAAAAACATTAACTCATAGTTGATTCTAGGTGGGAAGCCTTATGGAAAACCCTGTTTGTCCCCTTGATTTCCGGTATGGGAGAAAAGAGATAAAGGACGTGTTTGGCGAGACAAACAAGCTCCAATATCTTTTAGATGTCGAAGCTGCCCTTGCTCGTGCCCATGCTGCGGTGGGGAATATCTCAAAGAAAGCCGCGGATGAGATTTCAAAGAAAGCAACCGTGAAACACGTCACCGTCAAGCGGGTCAACGAAATCGAGAAGGAAACTAGACACGATATCATGGCTGTTACCAAGGCATTAAGTGAAGTCTGCAGTGGTGATGCAGGGAAATACGTGCATCTGGGTGCAACCAGCTACGATATCGTCGATACCGCGAACGCCTTACAATTCGCTACAGCCACTGATTTGATAAAATCCCAGGTACGGGAGTTGCGGGTGACCCTCGTGGGTCTTGCTAAGGAATACAAAAATACGATCATGGCAGGACGGACCCATGGGCAATTCTCCATCCCCATCACCTTTGGACTGAAGATGGCAGTCTACGCCATGGAGGTCGATCGACATCTGGAACGGCTCCACGAATGCAAATCACGTCTGCTTGTTGGTAAGATGTCCGGCGCGGTCGGCTCCGGGGCAGCCATGGGAAAACATGCCTTAAAAATCCAAGAACTGGTCATGACAGACCTCAAGCTCGGAACAGAGGAGGCAGCCACCCAGATCGTCGGACGTGACCGCTATATCGAGTTACTCTCTGTCTTAGCGAACATCGCCAGTAGCATGGAGAAGTTCGCGACTGAAATCCGCAATCTCCAACGCAGCGAGATTGGCGAGGTCTCCGAGGCGTTCGAAGTAAAAAAACAGGTGGGCTCATCAACAATGCCGCAGAAACGCAACCCGATCCTCTGTGAGCAGATATGCGGCATCGCCCGTGTCATCCGAAGCTTCATCATCCCAGCCTATGAGAACGCGATCCAATGGCATGAACGAGACTTGTGCAACTCCTCATCTGAACGATTTATTCTTCCTCACTCCCTGATTATGACAGACTGGATCGTATTCCAGATGAACAACGTGTTCAAGAACCTGCAGGTGAACCCTGAGCGGATGCGCCAGAACCTGGAGAACTCAAAAGGACTGCCGATGGCAGAAGCGGTTATGACAAAGCTGGTGGAAAGAGGAATGGGGCGTGGTGATGCCCATGAACTGGTCAGAACCTGCTCCCTTAGAGCAGTTCGTGATAACAAACAGCTTCTTTCTGTGTTACTTGAGAATCCAAAGGTAGTCAAACTGTTCAAGAAAAAAGAACTTGAAGAGGTCATGAACCCGCGTAACTATCTGGGCGT
The DNA here is from genome assembly GCA_041650455.1 of Thermoplasmatota archaeon. GTDB lineage: Archaea > Thermoplasmatota > E2 > DHVEG-1 > DHVEG-1 > SM1-50. The sequence goes on from JBAZLE010000099.1 coordinate 6,538, forward strand.
CTCCAATAAAATCATCGATCAGGTGGTCAAAAAACTCACACGGTAGAACAAGGTGGAAAACCATGGAGAAACTCGAGAGACTCATCGCAAACACCCAAGAGGTCGTCACCATTGAAGAACTCAAAACAGTCCTTGAGAAACCACACCCGAAAGCATACATCGGTTTTGAACCCTCCGGTGTGGTGCACCTCGGCTGGAAGATCTGCACAAACAAGATAAAGGATTTCCTCACCTGCGGATTTGATTTTACGGTACTCCTAGCGGATTGGCATGCGTACATCAACGATAAACTTGGAGGGGACCTTGAGAAAATCAAACTCTGTGGCAGATACATGCAGGATTGTTTCGCAGCGATGGGCGTCGACACGAGTAAAGTACGGTTCGTCTCCGCAAGTGACTATGTCAATGATGCGAACTACTGGGAGCTGGTGCTGAAAACATCAAAAGCAACCTCGGTCGCCCGAGTGAAACGTGCGATGGATATCATGGGACGTGGGGAAGAAGAAGCAGAAAAGGATTTGTCGAAATTGTTCTATCCGACGATGCAGGTTTCTGATATTTTCTATCTTCAGCTGGATGTTGCCTACGGGGGGACTGATCAACGTCACGCTCATATGCTCGCTCGTGACGTCGCAAAGAAAATAGGAAGAAATACCCCCGTAGCGATTCATACCCCATTACTCACGGGTTTGCAAGCAGGTGGTCGGATGAATCCGACTGAAGCGAAAATGAGTAAAAGCAAACCAGAGACGATGATTTCAATTCACGATTCTGCAGATCTCGTTACACTCAAATTGAGTAAAGCGTTCTGCCCGGAGAAACAAACAGAGGGAAACCCTGTCCTAGAGATTTGTAAGTTCATCATTTTCCCGGATCTTGAAGGGAAACCCTTCCTGATTGAACGACCGGAGAAATTCGGCGGGAACCTGCAGTTCACCACATACCAAGAACTAGAACATGCATTTACAGCAGGCCT
>JBAZLE010000100.1:0-7393 GCA_041650455.1 Thermoplasmatota archaeon
ATTGGGCGATTTTGTCGAAAGATATGGTACTTTGGAGGCTCCAAATCTCTGGTAAATCGCATCTGGCGAATTGGGGTTGGTCGTACAGATTTGATGGAGCTACTTAAAAGTGGCGAAGTCAGGAATCTAAAATACTGCAATTTTAAGATAGAGTCTCTTTGTACACCTTGTGGTTGACCGAAGATCAATCACAACCCCTAGTTACTAAATATTAGTGAGAGTGGTGCGAAAATTAACATTCTATTAAAAAAACTTAAATTTGGTATTGTTCCCCGATTCAATCCTCGTTTTTGACTCTAGGAAGGGGATATCCAAATTAAGCGCAAAAAAACACGATAATCGATCCCAATTTAATTCTATCTCGTCTGTAATTTCCCACAGGATCTCGCCGCATCAATTACCCCGAAATTTGCTGTAAATACATTTATACCCGGCACTGTGGCAAAATCTCCATCATCTGTAAGGATTTGAAGTCCATTAGTTCGAATCCCATTGAGATAAAAAAGGTCATAACCATCGATTCTATGATTTTTTAAATCAGTTATGAAAGTATTTGCTGTTGTTTCATCAATGGTAAAAGAGAATAAGGTTGAGAATCGTTGTATTGTATTCCAAGCGTTTTCAATTTCTTGAGTAACTTGGCTTCGTTCCTGATGGTGGTTGTGCCTAAATTCCTTTTTAGAAAAATTTTGAGTAGTATACCCATTATTATCACAGAATATTTTATATTCCGTATCTTCAATGAGATGGGCTAGTTCAGCAAGGATGAGGTTACACCGTAATATTTTACAATTTACTGATCGAATTTTTTTAAGATAATTTGGATAGACATTTACCTGATAGGATCTTGCTGTCACCGATGCTTTTGAATAAGTCTGCCAAAACCAAACATTTGTATCGACGAAAAATACATCTTGATGTCTTGGATTGTCAAAACGAGTATCATAAATATTTGCTTTTATATCGTAAGAAACTGGCATTATAGATCCAGTGCTTGTTGAGCTAGGACTCTTTCAACGGAATCTCTAAAACGTGAATTTTTATAATATTTTTGGGCATTCTCCATCACTCTTTTTAATATATGATTCCCATGCGAAGAAAGCCCAATGAAGTGTAGATTCGAATTAATCTGTGTAGAGTTCAAATCACGGAAGAGTTGTCCAATAGCTGTATTAAAGAATGGTGATGCAAATATCTCAACTCCCGTAAAATCTAAAGTGACATCATGTCCTTTAATAATCTCTGAATGAATTTTCTTGTATATTTGTTCTCCGTCTTCAACGGTTATACAATTCTGACCTGTAATTGGAACAACTTTAAGCATCATATACACACCAGAACTGATTGTTGTTATTTGTCAATGTTTCAAGATATAGACCTTCTGGTCTCGATTAATTGAGATATTAACAATAGTTCCCCTAAAAAATGAATTAATTATTTCATAATGTTCTCCAGAAGCATCAATTATCGCATGGCCGCTATGGCTGTAAATATCCAGACGACCCTGATTCAACTGAATAAATTCTTTGAGTAACTTTAATCCCATTCCCCCTAAATCTGGTTTTGTACTAAACCCTTCTTGAAATGCAAGCTGTAAAGTTTTATCATCCGGAATTTTCGGATCTTGTCCAATATTATATAAATAATCACGAATAGATTGGGGAATGCCAATACCAAAATCAACTACAGTAATTTTTATTTCTTCAAGAGTAGGATAATTCTGACCGCAACTGAATACTCCATTTGCGGATTGTGCATGTGTAAAAACATTTGAATATATTTCCAATACATTACTTACAATGGCTTTTGCCAATTCGGGATCAATAAAGATCCATCCTTTACCAAGCCATTTTTCTTGGAGATATCGGGAAATTTTATGATAATCTGGAGATTGGTCTTCTCGATAAGGAATCGAGTTACCATCCCATGGAGGAGCATCAACTCCCATTGCGGCTAAAAAACCATTTTGTTCCAAATTTGCTCTTAGAGCAGAGGATAATGTGTGGGTATTCAATGAGACGCTTCCACCATTGGATTTGATATTTGAAATGATCCCTCCTAGAAAAGCCACCGCATTTTGCCTTAAAAAATCGCATTTTGAAAAATTTAGAGCAAAATTTTGTAAAGTTTGACATCTGCTCCAAATGTTAAAGAGAATAATAAAATCAGATTTTTCATCATTAATTCTTGGGATATAAATAGTATGCACAGAGTGAGATTCAATTTTTATCCAGATAAATAAGATCCATGTCCCTATTGTAAATCTACTTTCGGAAGTACTGTTCCGGCGTGGTGATCGAATACATATAGCATTATGCCGTGTATGGAAAATAATTTCCATCGCTCAAATTATCCTTAATTTAACCCCGATCAAAAAAATAACATACATCCTTTATTATTTAAAAAAAAAGATGCTTGCCCTTGTATGTGAAGAAAATGAGATCTGGAGATTCAATCTCTGAAATGATGCTTGATTTCATCATAAAACTGTGTAGCCCTCTCTTCGAAGGCTGATTCCACCATGACACGGACCAGCGGCTCTGTCCCGGAAGGTCTCACAAGGGCCCATGAATCCTCGCGATTGATGCGGATACCGTCAGTGCAATCGAGCGATTCTCCAGAAAAGGCCTTTTTCAGGCGTTCGATGAGACCTGCAGCATCTTTCTCCCGGATCTTTTCCTTTATCATGTAAAAGTGAGGAAGCGCATCGACAAGAGATGATAACGGTTGGGAAGAGCTGGCCAGAAGGGCAACCATGGTTGCAGCAGTCATCCCCCCATCCCTGCAGAGCTGGTGCTTGGGGTATATGAGGCCACCGTTTCCCTCCCCCCCGAATGCAACTTCGGTACCATTATGTGCAAGATCAATCATGGTCCTTGCGACGTAAATACTGCCTACAGGGGTATAGCACACTGTGCAGCCGCGGCGTTCTGCAATGACTTCGATAATGCGCGAAGTGCTGACCGGGGTGACAATGACCCCCTTCCGTTCCCGGCAGATAAAATCCGCGATTAGCCCGAACTGGCGATTCTCCTCAAGAAATCTCCCCCTGTCATCAATAAACACGGCGCGATCTGCATCCCCGTCGTGGGCAACGCCAAATCTGGCCCCCGTGGCCTTCACAAGATCAGCGAGTGGAGCGAGACCCTCGGGAGAGGGTTCGGGGAGCCGCCCGGGGAATGTGCCATCCATCTGGCAGTTCAGAGAAAAAACCCTGCATCCCATCCTGCTGAGAATTTCAGGGGTGGTCCATGCAGCAGCACCGCATCCGGGGTCTGCCACAACAAGGAATCCTTTCCCGGTGTCTGATGGAAAAGAATCTACAACAGAATTCACATATTCGTCAACCATGGAGGGGGCATCCCGCTCCCTTCCGACACGATCCCAGGATGCAAAATGGGAGTCTCCCTTGAAGATGTGGCCTTCAAGAACAATACTCTGCTCGTCGCCCATCTCGGTGCCGTCAGGTTCAACCACCTTAACCCCGTTGTATTCGGGGGGATTATGCGAGGCAGTAATCACTGCCCCGGCATCAAAGTGTTCGCGAACTATGAACTGGAGTGCTGGCGTTGGCAGGATACCGAGATCGACCACATCACATCCAGCAGCGAGCAGTCCCGCTTTGAGGGCACTTGCCAGGGATGGCCCAGAAGTCCGTGTGTCTCTCCCCACGGCAATGGTACCCTGGCGCATTGTTCCAAGCGCCATTCCTATGGAAAGAGCAAGGGCCGGGGTCATATCCTTTCCCACAACTCCCCTCACTCCATTTGTTCCGAAGAGTCTTTTCTCGAGTTTCTTCTGCTCCATTCGCATCCCTCACGATATTTTTCCGCCACCGGCCACAGGAAAGAGTCGCTCCTGGATAGATGAGAATACGCGGATAGCAGTGTGGGGAGATTGAGATCCCACGGCCATGAGGATTGCATCCTCTCCACCAAACAGGAGGCCCTGATGCAGATGAAGTCCAACCCTCACATCTCCTGGACTGGAACCTGCTTCCCTGGTTATCTCATCAAGAATGGGTGAAAAACGGAGATAAAACTCTCTTCTTGAATCGGTATCATCCCCCTTCGCATGAACGGGAAACTTCCCGGCAAGAAGAACTCCCTGCTGGTCGGAATCCTGAACTTCGAGGGAAAGGCCCTGGAGTGAATGATAGTGTGGAAATTTTTCCAGTGACTCAAGCACCAGTTCAGCCGTGGGATCGGAGAGGACAACCCCTTCTGCTCCGGGCAGGGCACCAATGGTGATCTTGGGAAAGGGCAGCGTCTTCCAGCCTTCGATCAGCATATATTTCGTCCCGATGGATGAGAGAATTGACATGATGTGGCTGAGCGCGGTATCACGTAGTACAAGTACGGTTTTTTCCGGATCAGCCCCTGCGGATGCAAGGGTGCCCCCGTGAAAAAAGTGGGTGGTATCCTTGTCGGATTCGAGGATGTAGTGATGATGGGCGAGGTGTTTTACCACTGCGGTTGTACCCTTCTTATTTAAGAGAGGGAGGAGAGCCCTGATGAACGTGGTTTTGCCGGAACCAGACACTCCTGCAATGTGGATTACCCTCATTGCTGCTCACCATCCGGTGTTTCCGGTCCTTTTTGGGGCTCATCAACAGGCGTGTTTCCTTCCTGCCTCCGTGCCTGCAGGATCTTTATCGCTGCTTCCCCCACACTCCTCATAACTTCGGTGATGCGATCCTCTATTTCAATCTCCTCATCTATGTCAAGAGAGGTACGCTCTACTTCAAGCAGAAAACGGGCCACTTCGCTTGCTTCGAAGAGAAGGTCGTCAAGCTCCTCGCTTGTAAAAAAACCGCACATCGACCCGTAGAAAAATGTTGCTCCGGACTTGTAGACCTTTTTTTTAAAGGAGTTCCTCGCCTGGTTTACTGCCTGGGGGGTATAGGATTCCTGCATGAATGGGACCAGTTCCGGGAGGTGCTGTCCGATAAATGTCATCTCGGCTCCACTCCTTGTGCGGAAATCAGTGCACAGGCGTGCAATAGCCCACTCCCTTGCAGTGACATAGGTGCGTTTCCGCAAGAATTGATTGACTTTCCTGTAGGTCGCTCCGTCAACCTTCTTGAACTTTTTATATTTATTGACATCATCCTGACCGTACTGCGTACGCATTTCCTGTCTCTCCATCGTCGTGAGCCCGATCCCGGTTCTCATGAAGGGGTTGATTATATAGCATTATCTAGTTTATTGTTTTCAATCCCAGTCCTTCTGCATCCTGGTATTTTCATGACTAATTGATAAAAAAAATGGCATATCAGAGAAATTTATGAAGCGAGTAATACCCCTAGTATAATGTAGAAGTGCTGGATGAGCCTGGCTCTCATGCGGATGGAATAATCCTGTACACAGTCTGTACTCTTTTGATACCCTGCTTTGAAGTAGCAGAGAGACATTCACTTTTTCACAGGCAATCATCATTTTTTACCTATGTCTCCACCGTGAACAACCCCTTCGGTAGCTGATTGCCCGGAAGCCTGCACATATGGGGGTGATAGATAGTCTCCTTATTTACTCAGGTCCGGGGATAAGTTCAAGAAGTTCAATAAGTGAATGGCCGGGTATCAATTCATAGCCGCTGACCTGAAAAAGAACAGGGCGATAGGTACCGTTATGATGGGAAATTGGTACCTGGATGGTCTCCGTACCGTGTCCCCCTCGTACGCGAGTGAGTATTGATGAAATGTGTTCACGTTGTCCCGGCAATATGAGATCAGGGAACATAATTCTCTGGTCAGGGTTAACCGTATAACTGTATCCTGTAAAGGTTGATGCAGCTGCATTCCAGAAACGCAACATCCCGTCCCTTTCCACCACATAATACATTACAGGCAATGCATCTGCAATGCGGTGACATCTCTGTTCAGCAGATGTTACCACGATTTCGGGATCCCGATCCCTCTTCTGGTTCCATGCATAGGCAAATACAATGCCTCTGCCCTGGAAATCCTCCCATACGTATGAGATCTCAACTGGCATTTTCTCGGTATCCTTCCTGATGTGGAATGTCTGAAACACTATCGACTTCTGATACCTCAGGCGCTCCACGAACCGGTTCCATTCCTCTCTTGGAAAGAGCGGATCAATGTCCCCGATTGACAAAAGAAGAAGTTCGTCTGCACGGTACCCCAGAGCCTGGCAGGATGCTTCATTTGCATACATGATTCTTCCACGGGTATCGAGCCATAAGACCTGGATGGATGCCTTCTCGATCGAATGTCTGGTTATCTGGAGGGAGAGCTCGTTTCTCTTGCGCTGGACAGCGAGGCGAATCGTATGGATAAGTTCGGTGAACTGTGCCTTGGGGTCTCCTCCCTTCTGGAGATAAAAATCAGCACCGCTGTTCAGTGCCTCAATCACCACATGCTCCCTTCCACGACCTGTAAAGATAATGAATGGTGTCCAGTCACCAAGATTTCTGAGTATCTTTAAAAAATCAATGCCATCTATCCCGGGCATCTCATAGTCCGATATGATCACGTCATAGGAACGTTCCTTGAGTTTTTCTATCGCCTCTTCTGTGGAGAAACAGGTATCGACCTTAAGATCCCCAGTTTTCTCAAGGTAACGCCTTGACACATCCAGAAGGGCAGGCTCGTCGTCGACGAAAAGGACTGTGATCATGGGGTATCATCATGATGCATACCCAGCGTGTGGGATGCACATCCAGATAGGAAGGTCAGTGTACGTCTTCAAATAAGTATCTGGATTTAAACGGGAAAACAGGCGTATTCTGGATGGATCAGATTTTTGCCATGCAATCTTCACATTGGCATACCGTGGGTTCACTCGCGGGATACCTGAAGTGAAAATTATTACTTTCATTGGGCCGGCGTGGGGAGCAGACCGGACAATTCTCTCATGATCTGGCATTATTATCACGTTTTCCGGGGACCCTTCCCTCCACAATATTTTATAGCATCATATGGTTTATTAAAAATGTTCGGACTGGTGTCTACCTACCGACAATATCCCTGATTCTCATCTCAATCAAGAATTAAAGTTATTTTCTGTTGATTTTTTAAAAAATTGAGATGCACATTGAAGAATGATTCAAAAGGAGTGGAGTCCCGGATAAAAAGGGGGTGACCGGGACTCCCTCATGATTCCCAGGTTTTTACTGGCTGGCAGAGTTCCTGTATAGGGGCGCTGCAGCCCAGGTCTGTATCTTCAAGGTGGCAATTGATACAGACACTACCATTGAATGAAAACAGACATGAAAAACACCTGCCGGGCGGTGTGAAAGTGAACAATCCAGCTTCGATTGAATAAGATTCTCATGGTCTTCATAATTCCTTTTTCTCTTACTTCGTGTCGATTTTTCACAGACAATGTCAATGCCATGAGGCCGGCAGCCAATGTGCATGCTGATTGAA
>JBAZLE010000101.1:0-7267 GCA_041650455.1 Thermoplasmatota archaeon
TGATGAGAATAATTTGTGGGGATGGATGGTCTTGGTAATTTTGTAGCAATGTTTCAACATACGCCTCATCAGTAAGAAGATTCTGTGTCCCGGATTGAGCTATTTTCATTCCTTCTGCAGCCACTGTTGGCAACATCAGCAAAAGAAAGACGGCCAACAGACTACTACCTATTAAGGTTTTTTTCATTTTTATGTCCTCCTATGTTTTGTTATATCGCTTTAGCATTTAAATGTTTTCGTAAGGATATTAGTCAACTCGAAAGTAAAAAAACAGGTTGTATGACGTATTTAATCGGTGGAGATATATAAACCGAAAACTATTTTAGGAGAGACTCGTAAAGACGCTGGGTACTTTTCGTACAACAAGAGGCTTTAAATATCATGCAGAAAAAGATATCGCGGAGTAAAAAAATGTTGATTGTTGGTTCCATCTCACCCCCTGAAGAAGCAGCGGATAGAGAATGTGCCGCGAAATCCTTTATTGTCGCACACCGAAGAAAGACTCTTGCTCAACATCAGATACCAAACAGATAGCCAATCCGAATAGTCCTAGTTCTCTGAGGGACATTGAATGCCAGAATATGTCATTGAAATCGATTCACTTACAAAAATCTACAAAACAGGAAAAACAGATTTCAAAGCGTTAAATAATGTCGATTTGAGGATTCGGAAACGGGATTTTGTCGCCATCATGGGCCCCTCAGGGTCCGGAAAAAGTACGCTGATGAACATTATCGGATGCCTCGACCGACCGACCTCAGGCACAGTTGTTATCGATGGAGAAAACATCTCCACCGTGAACGATAACCAACTCGCAATCATCCGAGGACGAAAAATAGGGTTTATTTTTCAGAAATTTAACCTCATGCCCTCCATGAATGCCGTAAAAAATGTTGCATTACCCATGGTATTTCTTGGAGGCTCTAAGGCAGAAAGAGACCAGCGTGCCTTCGACCTGCTTGAGAAAGTTGGACTTACCAACTGGGCGACCCATCTTCCCTCTGAACTTTCTGGTGGGCAACAGCAACGCATCGCCATCGCCCGAGCCCTCATCAACACCCCCGCCATTATCCTCGCCGATGAACCCACAGGAAACCTTGATACGAAAACTGGGGAGCAGATTATGGAGCTCCTCGTCGCATTAAACCGAGAAGGGAAAACCATCTTGCTGGTCACTCATGCCATCGCGTTGAAACGATTTGCGAACCGGGTGGTCAACATGCTTGACGGAGAGGTGACGGAGGAGACATGATAGGAGATATCTTTACCATGGCTCTCGAAACCATGAAGTCCTATAAGATACGGACGTTCCTCACCCTCATTGGAGTCATCATCGGTGTCGCTTCCGTTATCATGGTCACAACCGCGGGAAACTCCGTTAGTACATTCATCGCAGAGCAATGGAATCTGTTCAATCCAACCGGGATGGTCATCGGACTAGGAACCGGCGGGGATGTACCGCAGTTATCAATCCGGTCTGTCGTTTTCACAACGAACGATGTCGAGAATATCAAGCGGTTACCATCGATAAAAAATGTCGCTCCCATTGGCGTTGTACCTGTGAATAAAATCTTACGACGTGACGGGTTCCTCAACTGGCAGTCCAGACCAGGCGAAACGATGTACGCTAGCACTGAAGCAATCTTGGAAATTCTGAATATGGAATTGGAAGAGGGAACCATGTTCCAAGAAGGAAAAAATGAGGTGGTGATCAGTAAAAATGTCGCTGAGGTGTTTGGGAGTGATCAACCACTAAACGTCGGTGATACAATCTACCTGCGTCGCGTTGACGGAAAAACCCTGGAAGCAAAAATCGTCGGAATCCTCAAACAAAGCTCGAGTTATAGCATGTTTAACACCCTGACAACACCAGGGATCATCTGCCCAGAAAAACCGTACTATTCAAGTTATTTCGGGTCCAATGCAGGCTCCATCTTGAAACGCGTGGTCGCCTACACCATTCTTCTTGCTGAAGCAGCAGACACAAAATCAGTCCTAGAAGCACAAAACGAAATATTAAGCTACCTTGAAGGCACCGGATCCGATGCCAGCCAGTATAAAGATGAGAACTCGGATTTCGTGGTCATCACCCAACAGTACATCCTTGATCGTGTCGAAAAAATCATGAATGTCATCAGAACCTACATCACCGCAATCGCACTCATCTCTCTGCTCATCGGCGGGGTGGGGATAGCAAACATCATGTTTGCGACGGTCACCGAACGGACCAGAGAGATCGGGACGATGATGGCGGTCGGGGCGAAACGACGGGATATCCTACAGTTATTCCTGTATCAATCGATGGTCATTGGCCTCTTAGGTGGTTTGGCTGGATGCGTGCTTGGTGCGAGTGGCAGCTGGTTTGTCGTTGACCTCTTAAACAATAGCATCAAAAATCTTGGGGGGGCATTTAGTACTGGTGAGATTCAACTCACCTATGCTCCCGAGTGGTTTCTCATCGCAAGCATCGTTGGAATCCTCATCGGGGTCGCCGCCGGAGTACTTCCTGCACGCAAAGCTGCAAAAATGGACCCTGTGGAAGCGCTCCGATGGGAATAACGCATTTTATTGAGGGGACGAAGCCTGTTTTTTCTCCATCGCCTCGATTCTCGCAAGCTCTTGTCGAATGAATTGTAGTGCTTTTTCCTTATCAAGGCCAAGACCTACAGCATCTGGGCTGATCTCGTTTTTCTTCAGTTGTCGTAACCAACGCTCCAACACCTGTTTTTGATCCATAGACTCTCACCTCATCAAATTCCATATCGAAAGTGCTATATATTAATCCATAGACGTAATGAGAAAAAAAAGTTAAATACGGAAAAAAGAATAACGAACAAAGGAAAGGAGGAATGGAATATATCATATTACTGGAAGAAAAAAGGGGTTTTCTATCATTGGCATCTTCATTGTCGGGCAGTCCCGGTGTATGTTCGGACGAACCCTGACTGGGAGGTCAGTGAACAGAAACCGAAGAATAAAGAACGGTGTCGAGAATGCTTTGAGAAGGATATCGCGCAGAAGATCAAACTTAACGCTTCAGGATAAATACATCAACGGATGATTACTCTTCTGCTGTTGATTTGTTGAGAGGGAGATTCAGCATGATTCGTTTCAATCTTTTCTTGGTATGGTAGTCATAGACGACATTGATTTTTTTTCCGGTGGAGGGGTTGTATCCTGTCCAGTACATGCACGTTGAGACGGTCATCGGAGTAGGAGTGAAGAGTTGGAACTGCTCGATGTTTTCCAGATGTCTTTTTCGTATGGTGTCCGACAAAAAAAATACGTTATCCACGGAGTCGCCAGGGTGACCGATCATGAAATAGTATCGCAATCCTTGTTTTTTGTGTTGATTGATGGTGGTGAAGTAGGTCAAAAACTCATCGAATCTTTTGTTATCCTTGCCCATTAATTCAAGGACCTGCGGGGAAAAATGCTCTGGTGCGATTTTCAGACAGCCGGAGACATGATGGTCTGATATCTCTTTGATGTACTCCTTGCTTTCCAGGGCAAGATCATAACGGATGCCGCTGCGGATAAAGATTTTTTTCACGCCAGGGATCTGCCTTGCTTTCCGTAGCAGGGTGATGAGCCGCTGATGAGTGGTGTCTAACTGTGGACAATAAAGACAGAGGTGTGAACATGAGATTGTTGATTTTGAGCGTGTGCAGACCATCCCGTACATGTTCGACGAGGGATCAACCAGATCATCGATGTATCCTTTAAATCCAGGGTAGGTTGTCAATCGTCTGATCTCTTCAAGGATGCTGTGTTCAGACCGTGAAATAATCCGATTCCCCTGATGAAGTGACAGGGAGCAAAAATTACACGCACCGATACATCCTCTATGGATCACCACGGAGAATCTTCCCATTTTCAGGAGGGATTTCTGGTGGAGTTTCCTAGAGTATGGTAAAGAATAGATCCAGTCAAGATCCTTGGTGGTATAGTCTGGGTATTTGTACTGGACGACATAACTGTTCGTATACTCCTGGGCGAGGTTTTTGTCATTGGAAAATTGCAGCTGCATCGTGCAGAATTTCTGTTTGTCTTGGATGACTTCCTGAAAGCATGGGAGGAGTTCTATGTCCGTATCAAGATCTTTGCGCAGAATACAGGTCCCCCTTATTCTAGTAAGGTCTTTTCCCTGTTGTAACCGTTCTGCAATCTCAAGAATCTGTTTCTCCCCATTCCCATACACTAGAATATTTGCTCGGGAGTCAAGCAGGATGCTGCGTCGTATCTTATTTTCCCAATAATCATAATGTGCAAACCGTCGCAAAGATGCTTCAATCCCCCCAATTACAATCACGCTGGATTTGTAGTATTGTTTGAGTTTATTACAATAGTAGATCACCGCACGGTCAGGTACTGTGGTCGCATCGCTATATTGGTCCTCCACACGTTTCCGTTTTAGTGGTGTATAGTTATGCACCAGGCTATCGATAGACCCGGAGGTCACCCCGAAACACAGACGAGGCGTTCCCAGTCGTGTGTAATGCTCCTGTGTCTCTGGTTTTTCGATGATTCCGACCCGATATCCTTTCGCATCAAGGACTTTTGCGATCACACCCACTGGTGAGAGGGGGTGATCATCGTAATACTCTGCTGTGACAAGGATGATATCCAGGTTATTTTCCTTCTTTGTAATCATGCTCTGGTCTCCCATAGTATGCTGCTATTTAAATGTTCAATAAGCAGGGTTTCCACTGGAAAGATTCTTTAAGCATCCGCTTTTTCCCCTGCCGATGACCGACATCCTTGTGACAAACGACGACGGGTACACCTCAGCAGGGTTCGTAAGCCTGGTGAAGGAATTATCAAAACACTATGAGGTCACCTCAGTGGTTCCTGATCGTGGACGAAGCTGGATTGGAAAAGCGATTACCACAAAAAAGGAACTGAAAGTGAAAAAAATCACCTACGATACTGTAGAAATGTTTCTGGTGAACGGAACCCCCGCTGATTGTGTACAGATAGGATTATACGATCTTGTGCCTCACCGACCAAAAATGATTATTTCAGGGATCAATATCGGGTTGAATATCGGAAAAGCAAGGACACTGAGTTCTGGAACAATCGGAGCAGCAATAGAAGGAACAATCGATGGAGTACGATCCCTTGCCGCATCGCTTTCCATCCCGATTGCCCTGCGTGATAAGAAAACTGATTTTTATACATCGCAGAACAATGTGCTTTTTGAAAACGCAGCGAAAATCACGACAAAAGTGACGACCATCATCATGGACAAAGCGTTCCGCGATGTTGATCTCTTCTCCCTTAACATTCCGTTTGACGCCACAGTGACGACCCCTCTTGAAATCACTTCACTTTTTCATACTCGATATGGAAGACTGTTCCATAAGGCGGGAAATAAGTTTAATCATAGGACGCCTCCAATACAATTTAAAGACATGGAGGAGCGATCCGATTTGAAAGCAATAAGTGAAGGAAAGATCTCACTCACCCCCATGAATATCTCATTTTCAGCACCTGCGTTATTCAAAAACGTTGAACAGACCATGCAACAAGAATGGTAAACGACTGTTTTTTTAATACGATCAAAAGCTGAGAGAAGAACAATAGAAACCCTGAATCAGATTTTTCCATCCCCCATGAATAGGTATCATTTCCAGGGAGATTACAGAAACTCATAAAAACTGCCTCGATACTGAAAAGTTAATGTATTTCTGCACGATGTTGAACATGGATGAACTACGATGTAATTATCCTGCGATATGGGGAGCTTTCACTCAAGAGCACATATGTACGAAAGTATTTCGAAACAATTCTTGTACGAAACATAAAAAAAGCATTCCTAACAGAAAACGTCCCTGTTGATATTCAAACAGAATGGGGGAGAATCTATCTCACAACAACAGATCTCTCCAAGAGCGCTTCGATACTGCCTCGAATCTTTGGTATGGTCTCCTTCAGTCCAGCGATGCAAACATCATCGAGCCTACAGGAAATGTCAGCGATCGCTAATCAAATTACCAAAAGTATTCTGCATCCTTCAAAAAGTTTCGCGATTCGAGTAACTCGAGTAGGAACCCATCCGTTCTCAAGCCAGGACGTCGCAAGACACATCGGTAACGATATTGTAAATGCAACCCATGCACGAGTGGATTTGAACACCCCTGATCTCGAGCTTTTTATCGAGATACGAGAAAAGAACTCATTCCTCTTCACTGAAAAAATCAAAGGAGTCGGAGGTCTTCCCTTAGGGACACAAGGAAGGATACTTATCCTTGTAACACAACCGTCATCCTTACTTGCTGCATGGTATCTCATGCGACGGGGATGCAATTGTGTACTTGTGACGGTGAACGGGATCGATGAGGAGAGAATCCGTTCTTTCCTTGCTTCCTGGTATGCAGATGCAGAAATAATTCGTATGAGTCATAAAGACAACGAATTCTATCGTCTACTATCTGAAATCGTAACTGAAAAAAAATGCGATGCCATCGCGACTGATCATACCCTGGATAAAATTCCCGATGCACTCGCAGACATTGTTCATCTGAAGGAAACGTGCGTTGTTCCGATATTAAGCCCGCTCATATCAATGGATCAGAAGGAACTAGCGAATCACTGTAAAAACAGAGGAATACCCCTATGAATATTATTATTTTTGGAGCGGGAGCCATTGGATCCTTATTCGGTGCGCTCCTTGCGGAAAAAAATACAGTCATCATGGTCGGACGACCGCCACATATCACATGTATCAAGCAAAAAGGGTTGACCATCATCGGGAAGACCAGTCTCACCGTCAAAATTCCCGCAGTAGAATCAACAACGGAACTCTCCGTCCCACCAGACCTCATCCTTTTTACCGTGAAATCCTACGACACCGAGGCTGCAAGCAGCCAAGTAGGTACTATTCTCCATAATCAAACCCTGGTCGTGTCACTCCAGAATGGTTTAGACAATATCGAAAAAATGGAACGAAACATCGAAAAAAAACAGATTCTTGCTGGGGTGACAACCCATGGTGCGTTCTTCTCAAAACCTGGTGTCATCACCCATACCGGGATGGGAACAACCATACTCGGAGAGCTCGATGGCCGGCCCTCAACGAGAATAAAAAAACTCACCGATGTGTTCAACAAGTCAGGAATTGAAACCAAAATCAGCAACGATATCACCAAAGAAATCTGGAGAAAGGCGATAATTAACTCAAGCATTAACCCGCTGACTGCTTTTCTTGGCTGTAAAAACGGGTATTTGCTTCAGAACCCTCTCGTAGAAAAGATCGTCGAGTGTG
>JBAZLE010000102.1:0-7256 GCA_041650455.1 Thermoplasmatota archaeon
TCACTCGTCTTTATAGCCTTGGTCAGAGTGTGCAGGGGAGGACCATCTGGGGTTTGAAAATCACGGACAACCCGGATGCCGAAGAAAATGAACCTGAAGTCCGCATATGCGGTCTTCATCATGGCAATGAATACATGTCCGCGGAGTTACCTCTGTTGCTTGCATATCTTTTAGTTCAGAATTACAGCAGCAACCCGGTGATCACGGAACTCGTCGATACCCGTGAGATTTGGATTATTCCGATGGTGAACCCTGATGGCAGGGAAGCTGGTACTCGGTATAATGCGCATGGCGTCGATTTGAACAGGAACTATGGGTACATACCGCAGAGTTCCACACCGTATTCAGAGCCAGAGACAAGAGCTATGAGGATCAATGCGTTGGAAAACAACTTTGTCCTCTCGCTGTCCTTCCATTGCTCGGGGAATATCGTGAATTACATCTGGAACTATAAGGCACAGCGGTCTCCTGACAACGCTGCTGTCGTGTATCTCTCTAATCGGTACGCCTCCTACAATGGGTATTGGGTGACGGAAGGGTATGATTGGTATCAAACCCTTGGTGATTGTAATGATTTTAGTTATGGGTGTCGTGGTGATATCGACTGGACCATCGAAGTCCAATCCTCCGATATCCCGCAGGCATGGAACCTCAACCGAAATGCGATGCTTGAGATTATTGATGCAGCAGATATGGGTCTGACAGGCGTAGTAACTAATGCCAACAACGGTCAGCCGATCCCAGCGACGATATGGGTTGAGGAGGCGTCTTGGCCTTGTTTCGCAGACCCCGTCGTTGGGGATTACCATCGGGTGTTGCTCCCGGGGACCTACACGGTGCATTATCGGGCGAACGGTTTTCAGGAACAAACCTTTTCTGTTCAAGTAACATCGGGGGACCCGACGGTTCTTAATGTCGCGTTGAGTCCCAGTAACACGTATTATGCGTATCAGATCACCACGTGTAAGTTCTATGCTCCCTCCAATGATTATCAAAACAACCCATCCGAAGGTATCTCTTCTCTAGGTCCCCCCGATGATGTTTGTGCCTCCCTTGGGGTGAATGGATACATCATTGTGGATATGCTCGACCCGGTGACCGATCTGCCTGATGCATTTGACCTGAAGGTCCATGAGGCAGGACCGACCAGTGATGGCTACTCGGTATACGTATCGGGTGAATGGGAGGGGCCGTGGGTGTTTCTTGGAACAGGGATGGGGACCGCGGAGTTCGATCTTGCCAGTGGCTCTATTGATTCTGCGCGCTATGTGAAGATTGTTGATGATGGAGATGGGAACTCCGGTGAACTCAACCCTGGGGTGGATATCGATGCGGTGGAGAACCTTGCTGCAGCAAATGCGAACCAACCTCCAGACACTCCTACTCAACCTGATGGTCCTACCACTGGTGGTATAAACATCGAGTATTCCTTTACCACTACGACAGGTGATCCTGAATCCCAGCAGGTCTTCTATCTCTGGTCCTGGGGAGATGGGACACAAAGCGAATGGCTCGGCCCATTTGATTCGAATGCTTCTGCTGCGGCTTCGCATGAGTGGGATGTTGCAGGCAGCTACTCCGTGGAAGTAAAAGCACGGGATGATCTTGGTCTAGAAAGCGGATGGTCTCCGGCCCTTACGGTGCATATCAGTGATGCTCCTTTGCTGAGCATAGAAGAAATCACCGGTGGGGTCGGCGTCACTGCGACGGTGACAAACACGGGGGCGGTTGAAGCATTCGATATCCCTTGGTCGATTCGTCTTGAAGGTGGGTTAGTGCTTTTCAAGCGGGTCACAAATGGTACACTCGCAGAGCTCCAACCGGGGCTGAGTCAACAGATACGGACCGGTTTTCTCCTTGGTGTTGGGAAAATTACAATAACAGTGACTGTAGATGTCGCTGAAAAGACAGTTTCAGCGTTGCTTCTCGGCCCGTTCGTTTTTATGCAACAATGATTATTCATCAACCACCGTCATTCCTTTCATAGAAATGGTGATTTGTTTTCATAGGGTCGATATCTATATAAATATGAATTTTGTTAGTGTTAGGTATTAGAATATTAGAATAGAATACTTTATAGGGGATAAGAAGAATGACCTGGAGTAGTAAGAAGAAAATATTGATGCAAGTAACAGTTGTACTGATGCTGCTTCTATCTGTCAGTGCCAGTGCGGCGCATCCAACCGCGCGTTCAATCACGACGACATCACAGTATTTTGAATCAACCTTTCACGAGGGAGCATCGCCGTATATCACATTTTCAGTGACTCCTCCCACTCTTGTTTTTGGTGAACAGGTCCTTGAGGAACAGGTATTTGCGACTCTTATGATGCCCGACGAGGGATTCACCACGGATGCTGGAGCAGCACAGCTTCCCCTGATTTCTCGTCTCATCGAGATCCCGTACGGGGCGACCCCGGAAGTAATCATTGAGTCGGTTTCCTGGGAGACCACCTCCTTAGATGCGTTGCAGCTTCCATCTCGTGTTGTCCCGGTGCAGCCATCGCTTCTGAAAATTGAGGGAGCATCGGTTCCCTTTACTTTGGATGAGACGTACTATGCGACAGACACCGTTGTTCCTTCAACAGTTGCTTCGGTGCATGTGATCGGGGAGCTGCGTGGACGCACCATCGCATTACTGCAGATTTCCCCGGTGTTGTATCATCCTGTTTCTGGTGAACTTCGGATGATGACCCATTGTTCTCTTCGCATGAATCTGCCAGGCAGCGACCTTCAGCAGACCGCAAGAAACATCGATCGATACACTACCCCCTCGTTTGACCGGCTTTATGAAACATCGCTGCTCAACTATGGTGCGTTGCAGGGAACCGGAGGTCAAGAGCGAAGGCAGGAAGGGTATCTCATCATCGTGTATGATTCCTTCTTCGATGCGATTCAACCCTTTGCTAGTTGGAAGGAATCAAAAGGATTCGATATCACGGTGACGAAAACCTCACAGATTCCCAGTGGGCCGACGAAAGAAAACATCAAAGCATACATTGTGGATGCGTATAACAACTGGCAGATCCCCCCCGCATTTGTCCTGCTGGTGGGGGATGTCGCTCAGATTCCCGCATGGACCGGTTCAGCCTCAGGCAGCTGCACAGATCTGACCTATGTCACGATTGATGCTGGGAACTATTTTGCTGATATAATCATCAGTCGATTCCCCGCGGCGACAGCAGAGCACGTCACTGCGATGGTTGAGAAGACTATGTTTTATGAGCAGGGGGTGTTTGAGGATGAATCATGGATTAAGAAAGCCGTGTTTATGGCATCCAATGACAATTACGCGGTGTCTGAGGGGACCCATAACTATGTGATTAACACCTATCTTCTTCCTAATGATTATACCTGTGACAAGCTGTATTGTCATACGTATAGTGCGACCACCGCGCAGGTGACTGCAGCCTTGAACGATGGTCGGAGCCTGGCGATTTACTCAGGGCATGGGTCTGGGACAAGTTGGGCGGATGGTCCGCCGTTCTCCCAATCCAACGTCAACGCCTTGGTTAACGACGGGATGTATCCGTTTGTTTGTAGCCATGCGTGCCAGACCGGGACGTTTTCCTCTGCAGAGTGTTTCGGGGAAACCTGGTTGCGTGCCCCCGGCAAAGCAGGACTTGCGTTCTGGGGTGCGTCTGATTATACCTACTGGGATGAGGATGATACGCTGGAGAGAAGCATGTTTAAATCCTGGTGGGATGATAATCTGGAAAGCATCGGTGGGATGACCAACATGGCGCTGTATTATCTGTATCAGCATTATGGTGGTTCAGGGTTGACGCAGTACTATTTCGAGGTCTATAACGTGCTTGGGGATTCCTCGGTGAACATCTGGCGTGACTCCCCAGATCCGGACCTTCCCCCAGTGACCCCTGGGGAACCGAACGGGCCGTCCACGGGGCAGATGGAGCAGGAGTATACGTTCACTGCGACCACCAGTGACCCCGAGGGGGATAATATTTCCTTCCGGTTTGACTGGGGTGATGGGAATCTGAGTGAGTGGATAGGACCGGTGCCATCAGGGGGGATCGTGTCCGCGGTGCATACCTGGACAACGATCGGTGCGTATGAGGTTCGGGTGAAAGCAAAGGATGATTCTGCTGGTCGGGAGAGTGACTGGTCAGCTGCGCATACTATTACGATTGTGGAGGCACCGATCCTGAAGATCTATTGGATCTCCGGGGGGTTATTCAAAGTATCAACACTGATACGGAACAATGGGGGTGTCACCGCGACGAACGTGGAATGGAGTATTTCTCTTTCCGGTGGTGCCTTTATCGGCAAGGAGACCACCGGGCAGATCTCAAGCCTTGAACCCGGGGCGGAACAGGTCGTCAGCTCCAAGGTGATCCTTGGGTTCGGGGAGACGATGGTGACGGTGAGCGCGTCGGTCCCGGAAAGCACGGATGAAAAAACACAAGCAGGAACACTCTTGTTCTTCTTTGTGAGATTGTAATCCCTCACTTGTGTCTGTCTCTTGGAGGAGGCTTCTCTGGCGAGACCTCCTTTTTATTTCTTCATCGAATAATGAGATTCTTTTTTTCTTTTTTTCTCGTTCTACTTATATCGAAGGAAGAATATTTATATAGGTGGGGGAACTACTTGTACTGAGAAGTGAAAAAGGCGGTTCGTATTCATTACAATGGTCTGTCTCGGTTCATCATTCTTGGGAGTGTTCTCCTGTGTAGTACTCTGAGTGTTACTTCTCTAGCGTTACCGCAGCATATCCTGGTACACCACCCTGGGGGCCTTGATCCACTCGCAGGGCAGATCTTGTTCTCACCGGTGTATTCGTCCTATACGTATTTGATTGGGAGGGATGGCGTCGTGAACCATACCTGGTCGAGTAGTTTTTTCCCTGGTCAAGCGGTGTATTGGTTGGGGGACGGGACGATCCTTCGGACGATCCGGGTGGGTGTCGGCCCGGGTGGTGGTGGCGCGGGTGGGGGTATTCAGAAGGTGAAATGGGATGGAACCGTGGTGTGGGATTTCCGGTACAACACCGACGGGTATCTCAGCCATCATGATATTGAGCCGTTGCCGAATGGGAACGTCCTGATGATCGCGTGGGAGACAAAGACGTATGCAGAGGCGGTCGCCGCGGGCCGGAACCCAAACACCTTGATAAGTACTGTGTTTATGCCTGACCATCTCATCGAGGTCAGACCAACTGGTCCGACCAGTGGAGAGATCGTCTGGGAGTGGCACGCGTGGGATCATCTGATTCAGGATTACGACCCCTCGAAAGAGAACTACGGGGTGGTGGCGGATCATCCGGAACTCGTTGACATTAATTTTGGGGTGTTGCCAGACATCCTTGGTGTTGATTGGTTGCATACCAACTCGGTTGATTATCATGAAGAGTTCGATCAGATTCTGCTCAGTGTTCATCATTTTAATGAAATCTGGGTGATTGACCATAGTACGACAACTGCGGAGGCAGCAGGTCATAGCGGGGGGAACAGCGGGAAGGGCGGTGATCTTTTGTACCGATGGGGCAACCCCCTGGCGTACCGTGCGGGGGCCCTTGGGGATCAGCAGTTCTTCGGGCAGCATGACGCGACTTGGATTGACCCGGGGTGTCCTGGGGAAGGAAACATCCTGGTGTTTAACAATGGTGCGAGTCGTCCCGTGACTCCGTATTCCTCTGTTGATGAAATCATCCCACCGGTGGACGCGACGGGGCATTACCTGAGTGAGCCTGGTTCTGCGTATGGTCCGGTGAGCCCGTTGTGGAGGTATACGGGTGACCCGCTCACGAGTTTCTATGCATCCTATATCTCTGGTGCGCAGCGTCTCGCTGATGGGAACACCTTAATCTGCGACGGGTCCGCAGGAAGGTTCTTTGAGGTGACGATGGAGAAAGAACTTGTCTGGGAGTACATCAACCCGTATCCCCTGCAGGGGACCAATGACGTCTTTAAAATTTGTTACATCCCACCGGGGTCCCCTCAGCATCAGGTTCCGAACCTTGATTGCACTGGTTCTCTAGCGTGGAGGTGGGTGCGACCCGGGGAGATGGTGACCGGGAGCTTTCAGATCCAGAACATCGGAGGGGCGGGTTCCCTGTTGAACTGGAGCATCAATCTGTCGTCCCTTGAGTGGGGGACATGGTCGTTTACCCCCAGCGTCGGTGTCGGTCTCTCCCCGGGGGATGGAGCGGTGACGGTGCAGGTCTCGGTGGTTGCACCCCAGGAGCCGTTTTCGAAGTTCGAAGCGTTTGTCCGGGTGGAGAATCAGGACGATCCAAGTGATTTCGATATCGTTCCGGTTTTTTTGAAAACCCCACTGGACATTCCGTTGACTCGACCAGTGTGGTATTTCCTCCGCTGTCTCCTTTCGTTTTTTCCCTTCTTTCATAATCTTCTTTGAGGGTAATTTTGAAAAATTTCTGATCGTATGCTCTCGTTCATCTCATTATGTGATAAATGTGGAAAATGGTGGTCATTATGTTCAGGGAAACGATACTGGTGATCTTTTTTTTCTGAAGAGATGACTGGTGAACTGATGACGTTGATTTGAATCTTGGAGCAGTGGTTCGTCTATGATGAAGAACGTTTGTTCGTAATTTTGTGTTTGTTTCCTTGGTTTACAAAGAGTATCAATTTTTTTGAAGGTTGTCCGATGGTCGTAATAATATAATATGTATATTATGTTATTTTTGGTTGTGTCGTCAGCATCGTGATGCGGAGTGATTGTTACGAGCGATGAAAACCTTTGGTAAACCGTCCGCTCTTCCTTCTTATTTTATAGCGTTTTTCGCCTTTAAAAATAACAATAAAATATCGTTGCTCGAAGAGAGAATGTCGAAAGATTTATAAAGGGCGGTTGTATAATAATTACTGGTATTTATATATATGGAGGCAAACGTTATGAAGGAATTAGCAAAAAATAGAAAAAATAGGCTAGTGAAAACAACGATGTTTGCCACAACCCTACTCGTCACAGCCGCTCTACTGATCAGCAGCGGGGCGTCCATGACGATTGGTTCTGGCAACGAACAGAGACTGGCGGGTGCATCGACATCTAAGATCACTCCTCAAGCAGTCAGATCTATTTCACCTGAATACTTAGCAAATGGTCAATTGGTATCGCAACCCTCAGGTGGAGAAAATCCCTTGGGTGAGGAAATCCTGAAGTATCACTCAGGGTTTAATAGCAACGCCATTGGTTTTAGCGGTGCGATGACCTGGGAAGGAGCCATACGGTTTACACCAACAGAACTCGGAACCTATGCCGGATGGAATATC
>JBAZLE010000103.1:0-7249 GCA_041650455.1 Thermoplasmatota archaeon
GGGGAACTGGAGAAAAGAAGAATATTACGATCCTACTTTTCCAGTGCCCATCATCACACCTGGTTTCCACCTCTTCCAGGAGATGACGCTTCCCAACACGTATACAGGATTTATCGGAGCCAATTACATACGAGCATCATTTAACAATTATTAACGGAAAAGCAATAAAAAAAATAAGGTATAACAGGAGAAAGTATTCTCCCCTGTTCAAAATTTTACCGGTTCTTCGCGAGGCTTTCTGCTTTCTGGTCACCGAATCAATGCTAACCCTCACCAGAAAATGGTTTTATGAAATGATCCGATTGAAAAGAAGGCCACGAAACATATACGTCTAGATATTCTCCATCTGATTCTCCAGGCTGCCATCCCAGAAGATCCGTTTTACCAAAACCATCTGTTCTTTTGTTAACACCGCTTTTTCGATAGGCGGCAGGTCCGTGTCCGGTACTTTCGCAGCCCAGGCGACAAACCGACGCACCATCCACCAGGTATGCGTCAGCTCCGCGGTCGCATCCTTGCTCAGAGGAGCGATGTCCTCCCAGTGGTACAGGCCGGTCCCCAGGCAGGCTCCATCCGTGGTGGTTCTCTCGGTGATATGACCATCCCACCAGACCAGGTACTCCGGGTGCGCCGCGCACAACAGGATTCTGCCTTTATTTTCATTGGGGTAGACCTCTGCGGTGATTCCTGGTCTGTTCGCATAATCAAGTCTGATGATTTTCTCGGTTTTCTCCCAGCCCCCCGCCAGAAAATACGTATATAAGAACAGGTTGTGTAACGCGATTTTTTCTTTTTTGATTTGTCGGGCTGCCTTGAAAAACCCGCTGATTAGACCATGAATCCCCCCGACATACCGCCATGCATGGATGCGTAAGCTGTGGTCCTCTGAGAGGTCCTTCGTAGGGTACCAGGTGAGGATGTGAACCTCTCGGTCCGGATGTTCAGGGACGATGAGCGCTGGCCCACCCCACCAGCGGATTCGAACGGTCTCTTGCGCAATATCTGAGAAAAGGGGATGTTTTTTGTTGAGTTGAAAATCAAGGGGTACACCACCGGTATGGACCCAGGCGCCATCCCTGGTTCGCCCTGGGGCAAACGAAAACACATACGCGGTCGCCCCGATGTCCTCTGGGTGATTTTTTTGAAACGGGTAAAACAGGGGAAGTGCAAGAGAATGGTAGTACGAGGAGACACACGTCGCCCCCACCGCGCTGTTGGTATAGAGCCTCTCCAGAATCGTCCGAGGTTTTTTCCCTGCTGTCTGTAAATCGGTGAACAACGCAGTCCCTCCGCAGATCCCAACATACCCCCCGCCGTTCTGGATGAAGGCAGCGACATTTTTCTTCCATTTTCTGACACGGTGTGAAAAATGAAATCCATGGATGATGGCATGACCATCGCCCACCCCGCCCCCTGGGACGAGAAAGACGTCGAACTCTTTGGTCGTCAGACGACCCTGGAGAATCTCCTTATCAGAAATAAACGATGTCCTGATCGTGTAGACGTTTCCCTGGGTTTCCCAGGAATACGTATCTAAGATTTCAGGGAACATCTGCTTCCCAGAGCCCCATCCTAAAATTTCATCGGACAGGATGGCGACCCGCAGGATGCGTTCCTGATGATTGTTTTCCGTCTGAGTATCTCGAGAGGATGACATACGACTCACTTTGGTGGGGGATACCTCCAACGATCAAGGGTGAACTTCCAGTGTTTCTGCACCTGCTGCACGATGCGTTCATCAATGGAATACACATTGGTCTTATACCCGGCTTGCCGCTCGAGATACCTCATAATCTGCGGCCTGGCCGTCTCAAACCCAGCAATGTTCAACGTCTCATAGATCTGCTGCAGATGCTTCAAGGGATCCGCGACCAGATCCTCGTAACGCACCTCCACCAGCCGCCCGGGTTGAATCAGTTCTTTTTGTTCAAAAAAACTGTTCATCAGACGAACGTAGTTGGCCAGCACCTGTTGTTCGATATCCTCCGGGCTGCCTTCCTGCAACCCAAGTTTTTCCAACACCCGCATCCGCATCTTCCGAGTCGACAGATACACCAGATACGGGCTCCGGTAGATATGGATGAATCGAGCATCCGGGAACAGCTCCAGCAACATACTGATACGCGCGGTGTTCGGAGGGTTTTTCGACAGAAACCGTTTCCCTGGATGCAAAAACATCACTGTCTTGATGAACCGATGATACATGGTCTTCCACTGGTTCTTTTCCTCAGCGGAGAGTCCTTGGAAATGGATGGATTTCAGGTATTGTTCTTCCGCGTTGCGAGGGAAATGAAGACAATGGAAGAACGACCAGGGGAGAAGCACAGCGAGCGCCGCCTCATCCTCATACGGTCCGTCCATCGCGACCTTGATCGCATCCATGGGTCGTTCCGAAGGCAGGAAGAAAGCGAGGAACCTTTTCATCGGCTCCAGGATCAGACCCCCTTCGGGTAACAGCGTACTCCAGAGGGTCGTATAACAGAACTGCGGGTCGTTGCTGAGCAGCTCATGCAGATACGTCGTGCCACTGCGCCAATGACCAATGATGAACACCGGGGGGTCATTCATAGCGACCTTCGCAATCTTCTTTCCGTATTTCAGTCTGAAAAAGAAACGGATCGGCGCGGTGCAAAAAGATGCCACGGTGATGAACAACGCCTTATGAAGATACCGTTGGTCCACGCCACCGTTGTGTTTCACCAGGGCGACCCAGCGTCGGGTGGATATCCCAAACAAGGGATGCTGCATGGACAGGAACTGTCGATGTGTATCGCCTGAGCGGTCCGTTTTCATACTGATGACTCCCTTTTTCCGAGGTTATTTTATGGAATCAGATTCTTTTCAAAAACACGATGTTTTTTAAATACTATTGCCCCAGTCAACGCGATCGTTGCATGCGCAGTGATATTCTGTTCATCGAACCAACCGACCTCCGCACTCGTATAGCCTCGTTTTTTCATCTCCGCCAGTACCTCATAATTGAGCAACGACCCGATGTTCTGATGACGGAATTCCTTCTGAATGCCGATAAAATGCAGTTTCCCACTGGTAATACCTGGTTTCATCCACAGAAACCGCAGCGCTTCCACAGGACCCAGCCGTCCGTGCAGACGTTGGAAGACTTGGTTATACTCTGGGGTTGCCCAAAGATACGCAACCGGTGCACCGTTTCCCTCCGCGATGACAAACAACCGTGAATCCACAAACCAGCGGAGGTTTCTCACCCCGAAACGTGTCCTGACCTCCTCAGGGGACACAGGAACAAAACCCCAATGCTCCGCGAACGTCTCTAAAAAAAGCGGGCACCACCAGTCTAGCTCCCTTCCCGTGTGAAGCCGATGGAACGAACGGACCTGGATGCCTGATGCACGGCAGTGTCGCGCTTTCTCTTCAAGCACCTTTGGAAGCGGTCTGGTTAAATCGATGGTATAATGGAAGAAATCCCTGGCTTTTTTCAAACCGAATTTCTCGGCAAAGGTAAGATAATATGGGGGGGAGTACGTCGAAAGCACGGTTGCTCTGTTCTCAAACCCGGTCAATAAAAAACCACAGCCGATGTCGATACGGCCATCAATCGGCCCGCGCATCACTGTCATTTTCTTTGAGGTCAGCCAGTCCTGCGCAACCTGGAACAAGGCGCTGGCGCATGCGTCGTCATTGATGCATTCAAAAAAACCAAAATACCCTATGTCTTCTCCCACGGCCTTGCAGTACGCATGATCGATGATTGCGGCGATGCGACCGATGACGGTATCGTTCCTTTTCGCGATGAACAGGGCGGCTTCCGCATGGGACCAAAACAGGTTCTGTTTCTTGAAAAACCCTTTCATCTCCTGCCAGAACGGTGGGACCCAACAGGGATTGCCGCGGTAGACCTGGAAAGCCATTTGATAAAATGTTTTCAGATCCTTAGGGCTTGTGACGCTGTAGACTCGTAGGTCATTGGGGAATCTTCGTTCGAAGTCTGTGTGTGTCTCAAAGACATAGCTCCCAGGGGAGTCCGCGGTTTGAGTCAAAATTCGTTCACCTCCAATGCAACGTCAGCATCGTAGGGCTAAATATTCATGGTTTGTTAATAAATATTCTTCCCAATTTCCTTCCAAATCCCGATTTGTTAGGGTTAAAACAATTTCCTTTCCCTTGGTTCCTTCGTGTCCTAGAAACCAATCCTTTTTATACATCTTCTACTTATAATATCGTAGAGGTCATCATTTATGAACCACACGACAACAGGAATGAGTATCATAGTAGGCATGCTAGTTATCTCCATAGGTGTTCTCCCAGCCACCTGGGCGACATCACAGACCACCGCAACAGAAAAAGCTTCGTCTCTTCCTCCGTATTTTGATTTACGAGACGTCAATGGAACCAACTATGTCACCGGCGTTCGGGACCAAGGGCCGTACGGCACCTGCTGGACCCATGGCGCCATGGCATCCATGGAAGGAAACCTGCTCATGACCGGAAATTGGGCATCCGCAGGAGAACAAGGAGAACCAGACCTTTCAGAAGCGCATCTAGACTGGTGGAACGGGTTTAACGATCAGAACAACGATGATGACCCTGACGGAACCGGTATCCCAGTCCACAACGGAGGGGATTATCTGGTCGCCTCCGCGTACATCACCCGCGGGGAAGGAGCGATCCGAGAAATCGACGCCCCCTATGAAAACCTCCCGACTGCTCCAGCAAGAAACGATCCAACCTACCGATACTACTACCCCCGCGACATCGAATGGTATTACACGGATTATAATCTCAGCAACATCGACACGATCAAAGTAAAACTGATTGAGTACGGCGTGATCGGCACCGCGTTCTGCGTCGGAGGCTTCATGCAGAACAACATCCAATATCAGCCCCCCTCCAACACGCAGGATCCGAACCATGCGGTCGCGATCGTCGGCTGGGATGACACGCTGGTTACCCAAGCCCCGGAAGGACCTGGCGCCTGGATTGTGAAGAACAGCTGGGGTGCAGGCTGGGGTGATGCAGGGTATTTCTACATCTCCTACTATGACAAATGGTGCGGGCATCACCCTCAGATGGGAGCGGTCTCCTACCAGAATGTCATCGTAAATCAAAAAAGAGAGATTTACTCGCATGATTATCATGGATGGCGAGACACCTTCACCGCAGCGTCTCAAGCATTCAACGCCTTCATCGCACAGCATAGCACGATGATAGACGCAATCAGCTTCTACACCACGGTTGATGCAGAGCAGTACACCGTGAAACTCTATGATGAGTTCACCGATGGCGTCCTCAGCGGGGAACTATCGACCGCATCAGGAACCATCGGGTACACCGGGTATCACACCATTGATCTTCCCACCTCCGTTCCTATCACCGTAGGGGACGACTTCTACGTCTCTCTTGAAGTCTCGCAAGGAGGCATCGCCTTTGACCGGACCTCTGACGTCCCTGTGCTGCTTGGTGGAGACACCCGAACGATTGTGAAATCCCTTGCGCATGCAGACGAAAGCTTTTACTGGGACGGGGCAGACTGGGTCGATTTCTTCACCTACGAGTTCACTGACCCCACATGGGATGGCACCGCGAATTTCTGCATCAAAGCAATCTCCGCTCCCGTGAGCGCACCCCTTCTCCTCTTCGAATCGTTCACCGGAGGGAAAGGCATCACCGCGGTAGTGAAAAACATCGGGACAGAAAACGCAACCGACATCCAGGTGACGATGAACGGCACCGGTGGATTATTCTTATGGTTCCCTCAAAACACCTATGGCATTGATACATTGGCAATCGGTGCCTCCGCAGATGTACCCATGAAGGTGTTCGGTTTCGGCCTCGGTATACTCAAACCCCTCCCCATGTTGACGTGCACCCTCTCCTCACCTGAGACAATGACCGTCACACGACAGTTGAACTGTAAGATTATCGGCCCATACACCACGCTAACGGAATGATCCTTCTCTGGTTGCCACAGGATCCAGCAAATCTCCTTTGAAGAAACGATTAAACCTGAAATCATCGGGTCAGAGTACGGAAGAACCGTGCCCGTAAACCAGACAAAATAAGAACTATTTCATCCTTTTCATACAATCAAGAACAGAATCAGCACGTCAACAATCGTTCCAGAAACAACCACCAGACTCGAAGTCTGAGCAGCAGAAACGAAAGGAAGGTTGTTTTCGATGGCGTCTCCGAATGGTCCACCGGTGTCTTCAAAGAGATCGGGATGTTCTCATAATCAGAGGAATCGTTCTGATTGACAACACGAAGGTATCCTTCAAACTCGGCCACCTCCTCACTAGGGGCGACAACGGAGACCAGCACCGAGACGATGCCATTCTCAGGAGTTAGATGCACCCCAGATTCCGGGGTTATCGTCCAGGTCCCCCACGTCAGAGACGAGAGATCCACCGTCCAGTTCAACAACGAACCGGCATCACCCACGTTATATAGTCGGAAACTCCCCTGGACCGTCGCACCAGGCTTTACTGAACTCCAGGACAGACTCCCGGAGGATTCTAGGTTCGGGGTTTTATTTTCAGGAGGCTGTTGCTGCACTGGTGGGATGTAGTCGACTTTCAGCAGTTCGGTGACCCCCAGGTTATACTGCCAGACGGTTGTCTCGTCTGGGGTGACCTCAAAGAGTTTCCCATTTTCCCCATTGCAGATCAAGGTATTCCCACTCTTCAGTCGAGTCGCTCCAGACACATGACTGGCGTAGAACGTTGGCGTCGGGTTATACGACCAGATTGGCGCAGTCGGTCCATACGCAGCACCAGGCGTGATAGAATAAATGCCGTACGCGTCTACCGGGGGGACGATTTCATCAACCGTTGAATAATACCGACCGACCCCATTGTTAAAGATCAGGAGGTTTCCAGCCCCAGGACATCCTTCGTTAATCCAGGTGGTATCATGCTGTTCATACAGTTTTCTGTCACTGGAGGTGCCCCGGTCGTACGCCTGTGGGTTGCCCCAGCGGTACAACAGATCACCGCCTTTCCCACTGTTCCCTCCTGTGTGACCTGCTGCCTCCGCAGTGGTCGTACTATGGTCAATCACCCAGATTTCGCTAAAATACCGCAGACTAATCACAATCTGATCAAGCTGTTCATTATAGTCAATAGAATTCGTATGCATCCAATCCGATCGAGTTGAGGTTGGGAAATTCACATCCACTAATTCAGGATGATCCGCAACCACTCCATAATTTGGTTTCGTTGGATCGTAATCCTGGATGAGATGATCCCAGGCATGCCATTGCCACACAATCAAT
>JBAZLE010000104.1:0-7179 GCA_041650455.1 Thermoplasmatota archaeon
AGTACAGCCCGCATCTGGGATGATGGAATCATCGATCCAGTGGATACCCGCTTGGTCCTTGGTCTGGGGATCTCCGCGTCACTCAACGCCACCATCCCTGAATGGAGACCTGGCGTCTTCCGGATGTAAACAAAAGATATTGGTTTTACTATGAAGTATGATGTCATCGTTGTCGGTGCAGGACCCGCAGGTTCAACCGCAGCAAAAACCCTTGCTGAAAAAGGTATCAGCGTTCTCATCCTTGACAAGGCAACATTCCCCCGTGACAAACCCTGTGGTGGTGGTCTGCCCACCCGCGTGCAGAAACGATTCTCCTATATCGAACCTTTCCTTGATTCGGTTTCCTATGGAACGACTATGTTTTCTTCATCGCTGCGATACCGATGTAACCTTGTCAGAGAAAAGCCATTCCTGGGCATGGTGCTTCGCAAAGACTTCGACAACAGCTTACTGTCGCTTGCGCAGAAAGCAGGAGCGATTTTTTTAGGCGGGAAATCAGTCGTCGATGTCATTATTCAAAAAGAAAAAGTCTCTGTAGTACTTGAGGATGGGCAAACCATGGAGACCCAGATGGTGATTGGCAGCGACGGGATGTATAGTGTGGTTGCTGAGAAAACACATTTATCAAAAAAACTTCAGGTCCTCTGTGTTTCCCTGACGCAGGAACAACCGATGACTCCAGAGGAACTGACAACGTTTTTTACAAAAAAACGAATAATTTACCTTTTCATAAAAGCGCATGGGATCGCTGGGTACGCCTGGGTGTTCCCAAAGAAAAACTGCGTGAACATTGGCATTGGAGAATTCCAATCCGCTCTCTCAAAAGAGAAACCACGGGTCCCCCTGAAGGAAACCTATGAACAGTTCATCGCGACCCTCAAGGAGAAGCACTTGCTTCCTATCGATTTCCCCGTTGAAAACCTGAAAGGAGCGACCTTGCCTATCTTCCCGCTAAAAAACACCTGTGGTGATCGCGTGCTGCTCTGCGGGGATGCCGCTGGGTTTATCAATCCCATCACTGGTGAAGGGATTTACTACGCGATGGTCTCTGGGAAAATCGCTGCGGACGTCATCGCTGAAGGTCTGAAGTCCCATGACCTAAGCCATCGGTTTTTATCCCAGTATCAGACCTTATGGAATGATGATTTCGGAAAAGACCTGAAAGCGCTCGGCCGGTTCAACAACCAATGGGGTAAGGATTCTGAGAGAATCGTCCGACTGATGATGCGGGATAAAAAATTCGCGCGGCTGATCATTGGAGTGACAGGAGGACAGATTAGTTTTCGGAAATATCGGACACCATTATTCCTTCGTTACATCTATCTGTCGTTGAAGAACCTGTTTCGTAAGAAAGAAAAATAAAAGACCTTCCCTTCATTTTTTACTACGAAGGTCTCGTCTGAGTATTTTCCCGGAGATGGTCTTTGGTAGCTCATCCATGTATTCGATGATACGGGGATACTTGTACGGTGCGGTGACTTTTTTCACATGCTCCTGGAGTTCTTTGGTCAGCGTCTCAGAGGGTTTGTATCCTTTGGCTAAGACGACAAAGGCTTTCACGACGATTCCTCGGACCCCTTCAGGGTCTGGGGCTCCGACCACAGCGCATTCCGCAACTGCATCATGTTCGATGAGTGCGGATTCCACCTCAAACGGCCCGATCCTGTATCCTGAGGATTTAATGATATCATCATCACGGCCGACGAACCAGAAATACCCGTCCTGATCCTTATAGCCTTGATCCCCGGTAAAGTAGTAGTTCTTTTTGAATGATCGTTTCATAATGTCTGGGTCTTTCCAATATTCTTTGAATAACCCTGGTGGTCGGATGTCACCGATGTATAACGCGATGTTGCCGACCTCGTTGGTTTTGAGTTCGTTTGCGTCATCGTCCACGATTCGGACGTCATGACCTGGTGTTGGTTTGCCTACTGAGCCGTATTTTATCGGCATGAACGGGTAGTTCGACAACACACACACCGTCTCGGTCTGCCCGAAGAAATCATAGATCTCCAGGCCGTAGGCATCCTTCCATACTCTGATGACCTCAGGATTCAATGGTTCCCCTGCGCTCATGCAATGACGAAGTTTCAGTTTATACTGGGAGAGATCCATCTGAATGAGCATCCGGTACACGGTTGGAGGTGCACAGAACGTCGTCACCCCGTATTTTTCCATCGCACGGAGCAGGCCGTCCGCATCGAACCGGCCTGGTGTCTCCCATTGGATGATGGCAGCTCCCACGATCATTTGACCAAAGAGTTTTCCCCAGGCTGCCTTTGCCCAACCGGTCTCAGAGACCGTCCAATGCAGGTCACATTTTGTAAGCGCCTGAGCGAATTTCGCGGTGACCTCATGACCTAAGGGATAGCTATGGGTATGCAGCACCATCTTCGGATGCCCAGTGGTCCCAGAGGTGAAGTAAATAAGCAGTGGTTCATCCGCTCGTGTTTTCCCGATTTCTTTTTGAGACAGTTCTCGAGATGCATACCGCATCTCCTCTGTGTAGTTGAGCCACCCGTCTCGTTTCCCGTCAAGAAGCATGATATGGTTCAATGTCTTGCAGTTCTTTTGTACCGCTTCCACCCGGTCCGCGTGGTCAAGGTCGGTGATAACCATACATGCTTCCGAGCGGTTCACCCGATATTCGATGTCTTTTGCGGTGAGCAGGACCGTCCCTGGCATGGGTACGACCCCTAGCTTGAACATCCCGATTAATGCGATGTACCATTCAGGGATACTTTGCAGGATGACAAGCACTCGGTCGCCTTTTTTCACCCCGAGCTTCCGCAGGACATTCGCAAATTGGTTTGATTGTACTTTAAGGTCATAAAACGTGTGATATCGTGCTTTTTCACCGGTACGGTCTAGGGAGATTAACGCGAGTTTCGTTCGGTCCTCTGCCCATTGGTCGACGACGTCAAAGCCGAAATTATAGAATGTGGGTACTTTCCAGGAGAACGTCTTGTAGAGCTCCTCATAGCGGTCTTTCTTAAACACCGTCTCACATTTCATATCTTTAGCTCTCATTTTTTTTACAGCCTCCTTTTTTGTGGTGTTACAACCCAAGGCGTTTTGCGATGACCATCCGCTGGACCTCTGAGGTTCCTTCACCGATCTGCGTGAGTTTGATGTCCCGGTAGAACCGTTCTAAGGGAAGGTCGCGCATGTACCCGACACCACCATGAACCTGGATCGCGTCACGGGTTGCTTTCATCGCGATTTCTGAGGCGAACAGTTTTGCCATGGATGCTTCGATGCTGAAGGGCAATCCTTGCTCTTCTAGATACGCTGCTCGCATGACCAGGAGTCGTGCGGCGTCAACGGAGGTTGCCATGTCTGCAATGATCCATTGGATCGCCTGGTTTTTCCCAATCGGTTTGCCAAACTGCTGTCGTTGTTTTGCATAGGAGAGACTTTCGTCGAGGGCTGCCTGGGCGATGCCTACCGCCATGGCGCCGATCGCGGTCCGCCCGCGGTCAAGGATTGTCATTGCACCAACAAACCCGAGGTTCTTTTCCCCAAGGAGATGGTCTTTGGGAACACGGCAGTTCTCAAGGATGAGTTCTGCGGTGCGACTCCCGCGCAACCCGAGTTTATCCTCCAGGACGCCAACAGTGAAACCGGGGGTGTCTTTTTCAACGATAAACGCGCTGATGCCTTTCGCCCCCAGCGTCTTATCTGTTTTTGCCATAACCGTGGTGACCGCAGCGATATCGCCGCTGGTGATAAACTGTTTCGTCCCATTGAGCACCCATTCGTCTTCTTCGAGGACCGCGGTGGTTTGTAATGAGGCAGCATCGGAGCCTGCGTTTGGTTCGGTGAGCGCCCAGGCTGCGATTGCGTCCCCATGGAGAAGCTTGGGGAGGTATTTTTTCCGTTGTTCCTCGGTTCCTTTTTCATAGATATGGCCGATGCCAAGGGAGTTATGCGCTTCGAGGGTAAGACCCGTTGACCCGCAGACCCGTGAGATCTCCTCTAACGCAATCATATAACTAATTTTGTCGATGCCTGCGCCACCGTATTCTTTTGGAATCGTCATTCCCATCAGACCGAGTTTTCCCATTTTTTTGTACAATTCCCAGGGGAAGTATTCTTCTTTGTCGATTTTTGGAGCGAGGGGTTTTAATTCTTTTTCAGCAAACTCTCTGACTGTTTTTTTGAATAATTTTTGTTGTTCGGTAAGTTGGAACTCCATAGGTATCCTCATACCAGCATAAGTCACAAGTCTTTAAATTTACGCTTCTGTGGCGTCGAAGATTTTTTGTAGGGATAAGGGATGTGGATACTGGGTGGTTTTCAGTGTTTATCTCCCTGGGTGAAAGGATAGTGATGAGGGGTGGTTCTGATGAGTACTAATCGGAGTACGCAGAAGGGGATTGGGAAGCTGATCGGGTGGCATGATCCTGATGAAAACCGAGAATGGGTGGCGCAGAATAAACCGCGGGGTCTCATCGATAAACAGATGACGGTGCAGCAGGCGGTGTCTCGTTTCCTTGCTGATGGCTCGTTGCTTGCTCTGGGGGGGTTTGGGCATGTCCGGGTTTCGATGGCGGTTGTGTATGAAATCATCCGACAGCGGAAGCGACATCTGATTTTAACTGGGAAAACTGCGGTCCATGATTGTGATGTGTTGGTCGGCTCTGGGTGTGTCGATCAGGTGGAGGTTGCGTATTCGTTTGGGCATGAGCTCCGCGGGTTGTCCCCTGCGTCTCGGCGTGCAGTGGAGACCGGGAAATGCATGGTGACAGGTGAGATTAGCAACGCGGGGTTCCAATGGCGGTTTCTTGCGGCGATGATGGGCTTACCGTTCATCCCAACACGGGTGATGCTGGGGACAGATACGTTTGCGCATAGCTCTGCGCAGACCATGGTGGACCCGTTCAGTGGGAAACCACTCTGTCTGCTCCCTGCGTGTTACCCGGATGTCGCAGTGATTCATGTCCCACGCTGCGACAAGTATGGGAACGCGCAGATTGATGGGATCACCGTGGAGGATTTCGAGCTTGCCCGGGCTGCTCGTCATCTGATTGTGACGACGGAGAAAATCGTTGATACTACGATGATCCGCCGGGAGCCTTGGAAGACAGTGATCCCTTTTTATCTGGTCAGTGCGGTGGTGGAAACACCCTATGGGTCGCACCCGTGTCAGATGCCGTATCAGTATTTTTTTGATGAGGATCACATCGGTGAATGGCTCTCTGAGTCCGCAACAGAGGAGGGGGTGCAGCGGTATTTTGAGAAGTACGTCTATGGGGTATCGGATTTTCCAGAGTATTTACGAATCATTGGTGGGAAAAAGAAGCTGGCGCAGCTTGCTCGGATTGAGCGGTTTGAGGAGCCGATGACCGCTCCTTGGTTGAAAACAAAGAACGAAAAACCTCCTCGGAAAGAACCGTATTCCTCAACCGAGTTGCTCGCCTGTGTCGCCTCCCGCATGCTGCAGGATAATAAATCCGTGTTTGTGGGGACCGGTCTTCCCATGATCGCGGCGATGCTTGCGCAGCGGACCCATGCGCCGAACCTGCTGTTGTTCTTCGAGGCCGGGGGGATCGGTCCGGAGATGCCGGTGCTTCCTATCTCTGTTGGTGATTCACGGACGTTCTATGCCGCGGTCGCTGCCTCCAGCATGCATGATTCCATGTCGATGGCACAGGCTGGGTATATCGATTATGGTTTTCTGGGGGGTGCGCAGATCGATCGGTATGGGAATCTGAATACGACGGTGATCGGCTCCTATGAGCATCCGAAGGTGCGTCTGCCGGGGAGTGGTGGGGCTAATGATGTTGGGACCCTGTGTCATCAGACGATTATTCTGATGCGGCAGGATAAGCATCGGTTCCTTGAACACCTTGATTTTCTGACCACACCAGGGTATCTCTCCGGGTCTGATTCCCGGGAGCAGGCAGGGTTGCCGACAGGGAGTGGCCCGTATCGGGTGATCACGCAACTTGGGGTGTATGGGTTTGACCCAGAGTCCAAAGAGATGCTGCTTTTATCGCTGCATCCGGGAGTCACTGTTGGTCAAATAACGGAGAACTCCGGGTTCCCGATTGGTATTCCTCCGAAGGTCTCTGTCACAACGCCTCCGTCATCACGAGAACTCGCGATTCTGAAGAAGATCGATCCTGCGGGGATGGTGATTGGAAAATAATCGTTCCGAGGATGACGATTGTTACGTTTTTTGCCAAGTAATATTATTATAGGAGTATATATTTAATTACATTTAATAAACTGTACAGTTGGGGAACGCTGTGAAAAGGAATTTAGCTATTCGGAAATGGGGAGTCAGTGCAATCATTCTTTTTCTCTGTATCCCCTGCGTCATCCCCTCCTCCGGACAAGATGGAAGGGAAACAACGTCTCTTCCTGCTTCAGAAGGAGATATCCTCTATGTCGGTGGGAGTGGACCAGGAAATTACACAAGGATTCAGGATGCGATCAACGCATCGAATATAGGGGATACCGTGTATGTGTACAATGATTCTTCTCCGTATTATGAACACCTGGTGATAGAGAAGTCCATCTCGCTCATCGGGGAGGATGCCCGGAGTACGGAGATCAACGGCTCGTTCCTTGGTTCTTCCCTTGATACAGTAAACATCACTGGGGATCATGTCGTCATCAGCGGTTTTTGCATTACCGATAACCGCGGGTATTACTATCAAGCAGCAGTGAAGGTTTCTGGCGATTATCTCATTCTGTCCGATTGTGCCATCCAGGGGAACGAATGGGTTGGTGTATCGTTGGCGAGTGCATCCTTTTGCCAGGTGCGAGAGTGTGAACTGTATGAGAACCTGATCGCTCTTCATCTTGTCGAATCAACAAATAATACCATTGAGAATTGCATGGTTCATGATAATGCTGATGCCATCACGCTCTTTCAAGCCTCACAGGACAATCAACTCAGGAATTGTACCTGCGCAAGAAACAGTTTCACAGGGATTCATATTCAGGAGTCCTCCGGGAATCATATCCTTGGATGTGTCTGTGAAAACAACTACGATGGCATCAGCATGGCATACGCCCCGAATACGAAAATGCGGAACAACACCATGCGGAATAATGTTGCGAACTTTGGTATTGGTGCCTCATCAGTCTCAGATTTTTTTTGTGATATCGACACGTCAAACACGATCAATGGAAAACCACTCTACTACCTCATTGAACAAAGCAACC
>JBAZLE010000105.1:0-7159 GCA_041650455.1 Thermoplasmatota archaeon
GCGATCATTATCATCGTTGGAGTCGTCGTCATCGTCTGGATCATCCGACGATAACCACCTCCCCTTTTTTTTCTCTTTTTTCTTGGGTTATCTTTTTATGGTCTGAGAAGATGACTTTCATACCACGGGGTTGAAGTCCATGAAGGATGGCGAAAGCAAATACGCGTATAAGAAAAAATCTGCTTGGGAGGTCTTTTCGAAACAACAAACCACCACAGCGCTTACTTTTGCTGAGGGGTATAAGACCTTCCTGAATACCGTGAAAACAGAACGCGAAGCAGTCCAAGTGATAGCAGAAGCAGCGAAAAAACAAAAAAAAACAATCGTCGTCAACCAAGAAAAATCAGCAGCAATCATCTTAAAAGGAAAAAAACCTGTTCGCGACGGGCTGCGCATCGTGATTTCCCATATCGATTCTCCTCGACTTGATTTAAAACAAGTGCCACTCTATCAGGACTCAGACAGCCATCTTGCCCTGTTCGAAACACATTACTATGGTGGGATTAAGAAATTCCAATGGGTCGTTATCCCGCTCGCATTACATGGGGTGATTGTGAAAAAAGACGGGAAAAAAATCACATTAACCTTAGGGGAGGATGACTTAGATCCAGTCTTTTCAGTACCTGATTTACTCCCGCATCTGTCCCACGACGTCCAAGATAATAAAAAAATCGATGAGGCCATCAAAGCAGAAAGCCTCGACATCGTGATTGGAAGTCTTCCTGCAAGAGGTGATTTTAAAGAAAAAATCAAAGCAGCTCTGCTTGAAAAACTCCATGCTGAGTATGATATCGCCGAAGAGGATTTTATCTCTGCAGAACTTGAAGCAGTCCCTGCCTTCAAGGCACGTGACATGGGATTTGACCGGTCCTTGATTGGAGCGTACGGGCAGGATGATCGGATCTGTGTCTATGCAGCGTTACAGGCGATTTTGGATGTAAAAAATCCGCAACATACGGTTCTAGCGCTCTTTGTGGATAAAGAGGAAATCGGCAGTGAGGGCAACGCGTCTGCGCAGGCGACTGTTTTTCTCCGGTCTTTGATTAGAGAACTCGACGCAAATGTCGATATCGATAGCGTCCTGCTCAAATCAAAGGTCATTTCAGCGGATGTTTCGTCAGCGGTCACACCGAATTACACGGATGTTTTTGAGTTGAAAAACGCTTCCTCAGTGGGTAATGGTGTTGTCATGTCCAAATATACTGGTCATGGTGGGAAATACTCAGCAAACGATGCCTCAGCAGAGTATGTTGCCGAGATTCGGGCATTGCTTGACAAGGCAAACGTCCCTTGGCAAACTGGAGAACTTGGCAAGGTCGATAAGGGTGGTGGTGGAACGGTAGCAAAATACTTCTCACGCCTGGGCATGGAAGTTGTTGATCTTGGTGCCCCGGTGCTTTCTATGCATTCTCCTTATGAGGTGACCAGTAAGGTCGACCTGTACGCATCGTATCTTGCGTACCTCGCGTTCTTAAAAAGCTAACCACTGACAGACATTTTTAGAACAATCGTTGTCGGCCATTCCTCAGAGGCGGATCTTCTAGACAGTAGTCCAGGGTACACAATTTATTTGTTTTTTGGGCGATAGGAAACCCGGCCAGGTGCATCATTGGGATGGTTGCTTTTCTGCCATGTTTCCATCGGGCGTAAAACCAGTGGGAGAAGAAAAAGATCGGATTTAGCATCCATTTCATGTCCGGCCGCCAAAAATCGATGTTGTTCCTCCAGCATCGAGCGATGACCTCCCATTGCAGCTCGCTGAGGTTTTTCAGCGAGGTCCGATGGCGATTACCCAGCATTGCTTCCTTAAGCGGGATGAACAATACGGGGGTGTAGAACATCTTCGCATGGTGATTCCTCAGGTCATCGATCAGCGTGAGTGTCGCGCGAACATCATCCTCGGTTTCCTCCGGTTGCCCGGTCATGATGGTGCATAACGGCCACCAGTCGTAGTCGTTCATGATGCCGACCCCTTGCACGACCAACTCCGGCCAGTTATCAACGCTATACGGGAGTGCTTTTCCTTTCATGTATTTCTGCATGAGTCGCACGCTACCGGTTTCAATGCCGACCTCCACAGAGACAAAACGTTTTTGGTAGGAATGATGCAACTCTGGCGTCCAGCGTGTTTTTTCCAAGAGGATCGGGGAGAGCTCCTCTAACAGTTTTTCATCATAAATCACTGGTGCGAGGGAGGCATGGGACAGCAGGATGTGATCTACCCCAGGGTACGAGGCGATCGTTTGGTATAATTTGACGATTTCTTCTCTGTTGGGGATGAACCGTGGCTTTGATTTATATAAGAAGATATCTTCCGTGACGGTAAAAATCGTTGACGAACCACCCTCGACGTTGGTTTTCACCTCTTTCATGATATACTCAAGGGGAAACGAGTACTTTGTGCGATTCGTGGGGCTGCAGAATTGACAGCCTCGTCCACACCCGCGAGTGATTTCCACCATACCATAACAGGCTGCGTGGGTGATTGGAAGGATTTTTTTCCGGTCCGGTTTGCTGGCAATAAAATAGGGTGCGACTGGCTCGTTGTTCATCATTTTTTTAAACACGTCGACCAGGTCTGCTTCTCCTTCCCCCTGGAAGAGGACGTCGATTCCCCATTTTTGTTGCAATCCCCCTTCGTTTATCTGCCAGCAGCCTGCGCCACCAACAATGAGTTTTGGTTTGTGCTGTTGGATTGCAGGGTGCGTGATGAGTTTTTCAAATTCAGCGGCGTTCAGCGCCTCGCCACCAAACCCAATCAAGGAGTTATACGTGGTGGAGACATAGGCAAGCCCCATGGGGTCCATAGAGGAGATGCCGACGATTTTCGTGTCTGTGCCGATAAAACGGTGTAACTGGTCATGATGCGCGACCACAACGTTTTCCTCGCCGAATTCCTTCACGAGTAAGGATTCTACTTTTCGAAGGCCGTAGATGGTCCGCTGCGCAGTCCCGTCTGTATTGCTTGGTAGGTTCTCCAGGTGGTCCCGGAGGGCGAGACCGGAGAGTTTTTTTGGAAACGTGCAAATGAAAGCTGCGAAGGGATTATCATCGTATTCGTTTGCCTCCGCGCGTGATGCAGTCAGGACGATTGGGTAGCCGTTTGGGTGCTTATCCATTGATGGCTGCCTCCGGCTTCTTGCGTCTCAGCAGGATTGTTCTGAACACGGGGTCTTTCATGGTGTCCTGTAATTTTAGAATGAAGTCTTTCCAGGTGAGTGCGTTGCGGGACCAGCGGATCATCTCTTTTTTATGAAGGGAGAGGATTTTGAGAAAACTCTGCCAGTTGTACCCCTCTGCTTTTAAGGGGGTTGACCATCCTGCATCGTTCCAGAGGTAGGTGGGAAGGCGGTTGCCGAACCACAGGCTGAGCGAGTCGATATCCCATGCGTTGTCTTTTTGCTCCTTTGATTGTTTTTTCAGCACAAGTGGCTCTGGTGGTATGAGTAACTTCATCATTCATCCCCCATATACATGGTAGATAGCCTATGGTAATGTCCGTTGCTTTTTATATTTTTAGAAAAAATTCTCTCCCCCTTGGTCGCATGCGGTAACAAATATTTAAATAGGAGAGGCGCTTATATTGCTGAACAAGAAGAAAACTCTCTTTAGGGGGTACTACTATGAAGAAGAATTTTATAAAAGTAATATGTACGCTGTTTATCTTACTCTTGTTCGTCGTACCAACAACCTCGATGCGTCAACCACAAGCACAGGAACTGATAGTGGTAGCAACGGTAGACGATTTTGATCCGCTTGTTGATAACATCACGGTCACGCTGACCATTAAAGAGATCAGAGCACTCAAAACCATCAATCTCCTCTCCAAGCCTGATTTTTACCTCAAAGTCACGATTAATCAGGAGGAATTTGCTAGTGACGTCTGGGAGAACCAGCAGTACCTCACCGACCTTGATTGGTCGGTCTCCTCTGAAGTTCCGAAAAATATCGAATTCGTCGACATCACGATCGCACTCTGGGACAAGAACAATAATCTTGACCTGCTCTGTGATATCAGCCCCGATGTAGGCAATCTCAGCGAAGCACGCACAGCGGAATTGACCTACAGCATCGCGGCTGGTGTCTGGTGGGGCGATGATGAGCTAGGCGACCCAAGCGGATATGGACGGCTGAATGGGTGCGATGACAACAGTATTTATCAACACGATCGGGACTGCGAACTCTGGTTCGATATCACACAAAATGATTTTGATGATGACGGCTTTCCCTATTGGTTTGAGACGGAGGTCTACAACACCAGTCCATTGCTGGATAACCGCGGTGAGGATGTAGACCACGACGGCATCCCCATCGAATGGGAACATCACTTCGGACTGACCTATTATGAATGGGGACATAATGCAGGATATTATACGGTGCTTGATCCCTTCTCCTGGGAGAATCATTCCAGTTACGACGACGATGACGATGCCTTGAATAATATCGAAGAGTATAAAACCTGGCAATGGGGGTCCGATCCCTATAGACAAGATATCTTCCTTGAAATCGATCAAATGGAAAAAGAACCAGGCAACCAAGAACCCACCGTGCCCCTTGGGTCCTATGAACACCTCCGAGACTCACATGCGAAACACAACATCGTCTGGCATATCGACGATGGTCGTCTCGGCGGGGGTGAAATCGTGCCGTACAAAGCGGATCTGTATGAGAATGACCTGAACAATTTTTACTGGAATTACTTCATGCATCAAGATGCGAATAACTGGCGCCGTGGCGTCTTTCACTGGGGCTTCGTCGGATACAACGCCAGCCAGACCGTAGGGTTTACCTTTGGCTCCCGGATCAATGGGCTGTTCGCTGTTGATTGTTTCTATCTACCCGCGTTGAATCTCAATTCACAAGTCAAACTGATCCCCCTCTTCTCCAGCCTCTCCAGAAAAACTTTCAATAGTGAGAAACAGCGAGCCCTGGTGTACGCTGGGGTGATTATGCATGAGACCGGGCATTCGCTTGGGATCAACAACCCTGGGGTTGATTGTCATGACGGGAAATGGCCCTGGCAGGTGAATTACTGGCGGTACGGGCCGTACAAAAGCGTGATGAACTACCGATACGTCTACACCGACCTGGTCGATTATTCCGATGGCTCCCGGGGGAAAAACGACTGGGATGATTGGGCAATCATTGATCTGACGAACATCAACCCCCGACCACATTGGTAATTGACAGTATCGGAAACAAGAGAAAAAGGACGACAACCGTCCTTGCTCCTTTCTTTTTTTTCTTCAAAGGATGTATTTCACGGGCAGCTTCTGAACAAAAAACTGATACTTCCCCCGGCTGGTCCGCGGGATTGCCTCCAGATATTCAAGGGACACGGAAAACTCATCCCCCAAACGGGTCTGCAGATTCTCCTTGATATGACGCACATCGTCATCGGAGAACCCTTCCTTTTTGACGATGCGTACGACCAGTTCCCCTTCACACTCCTGATAGAGTTGATATTCCTTCATCTGCGCGGAGGATCGTGAAATCAACTGTAACACCCCCATGATCGGTACCAGCCGACCGGTTTGTGAGACCATGAAATCCTGGATCCGCCCCTCCACGGACTTGAACAGAGACACCTGCCTTCCGCACGTGCATTGCTGTGTTGTGAGGACCGCGATGTCCCCGGTTTTATACCGGATGAACGGGAAAATCCCGGTGTGGAACCCGGTCGCCACAATCTCTCCGATGCCTCCTTCTTTGGTGATGGGCTGGCCGTTTCTATCGATAAGCTCCACATACCCGTAATCGGGGAAGACATGGTACGTGTCTGCGTGTTCGCAGGTGCCTGCTAGGACGCATTGTTCACGATGCCCGTATTGGCTGTGGACCCGGCAGTGGAAAAACGATTCGAGGAACTCACGTTGCCAGTCGTAGATGGTCTCCCCGAATGAAAACAGTGCTTTCACCCCGTTCAGCTCCAGTCCTTGGTTTTTCATGTACGACGCCAGCATCGTCATCGCCGAGGGATACCCAATGAAATACACTGGTTGGAGTTGTCTTATTTTTTTTGTGTATATCTGGAGATTCCGCTCTGTCATCTGATACGAGGACAGCACCAGGGTCCGAGACAAGGCTCGGTACTCCCAGGGTCGTTCCCTGCCGATGAGTTGCACCGAGGAATCCATCACGTCACACCCACCACGGTTCAGCAGTATCGTGAGGTACGCGAGGTGTTTGGCGAACCAGACGCCCTTTTCCACTGAGAACCTCAGAGAAAAACCTGTGGATCCCCCTGTGTTGGTTTCCTCGAACGCAGACGCGGGGTAATTGGTCGCCTTGAACTCACTTGCCTGCTGCTGAATTGTTTCCTTTCCAAGCAGCGGGAGGCGGTGGAACTCCTCAAATGATGTGAGATCCCCTGGTGTCATCTTCAGTGTCTGGAAGAGTCGGTGGTAATAGGGGACATGAGCGTACGCGTGATGGAGCAATCTGGTGAGCTGTTCCCATTGATACGCGCGTATTTGGTCAGCTGACCAGGTCTCTGCTTGTGTTGCGAACTCGTAGGTTTTTTTATAAGCGGAATTGTAGAACAGTGTGGTTAGTACGATCCCACGCCCGGTGTCTTCATCGA
This sequence comes from Thermoplasmatota archaeon, assembly GCA_041650455.1. Classification (GTDB taxonomy): domain Archaea; phylum Thermoplasmatota; class E2; order DHVEG-1; family DHVEG-1; genus SM1-50. Next base: position 6,584 of record JBAZLE010000105.1, read on the forward strand.
AGAGGTAGTGCCACAGTTTCTGCATAGCTCCTCAGGGTCTCTCTTTGGGAGAGGAGTTGTTACCTGCTAGATAACCGTTTCTGTCGTGAGGAGAAGCATAGGTTCTGTAATCGTATTTCTCTCTCGGAAAGCCTCAGGAGACGTAGGAGAACAGAATATTTATATACTTTTATATACACTATAAAATATAAATAGACTTTGTCTGAAAACAAACACCCACTACAACGGATGCACATCAACCAACACCTGAGGAGACGTATGAAAAAAATCATCACCATCGCCTTCCTGTGCCTTTTGATCACTGGAGGATGGGGCGCAGCTGCCCTGGAACCAGAAGATTACCAGGTACACACCATCAACAAAGAAACACACACCCTGTCGATTTCCTGCCTCTCGAAACCCATGATTCTCGAACAGGCTGGATCCCTCATCATCCAACTGAAAGAAATGACCTCGCAACTCATCGAACCACACAGACCAGTCCTCCCCCTCATCATCAAAACCTACCAGATCCCCTCTACAGCACAAAATATCACCATCACTTGCACACCCCAGGGGATCTCCACCATGGTTCTG
>JBAZLE010000106.1:0-7148 GCA_041650455.1 Thermoplasmatota archaeon
GTGAGCACAATCTCCCCTTCTTCTTCAAGCCCCACCGGCTCCAGCGTCAACGGGTCGACGCATTCAACCAGGAAATTATCCTCCCAGAGATGCAACCCGTCATGCTGATCGCAATCCGTGGACACCCCCGGGCCGCACATCTCCGTCAGACCATAGATATCATGCACGTCCATGTCCCAGGTCTCCATGATCCGTTTCTTCAGACCAGCGGTGAACATCTCCGCGCCGAACAACCCGTTCCTCACCTTCAAGCGTTTCGGATCAAGTCCCATCTCCATGGCGACCTGCCCAAGACGCATCGCATAGGAGGCAACCCCGGAGATAAACGTCGTCCCATAATACTCCATGAGCTTGATCTGTCGCTCCGACTGTCCCTTCCCAGAGGGAATCACCAAGGCACCAACCTTCTGCGCACCATAATGAAACCCAAACCCCCCCGTGAACGTCCCATACGGGATCGGGTTCTGGAACACGTCTTTTTTGGTCAGACCAGACATGGACAGACACCGTGCCATCACCTCAGACCAGACCTCCAGATCACCTCGGGTGTAACACGCGGTCACCGGTACACCGGTCGTCCCTGAGGATGCATGCAGCTCAATGCAGTTGTCCAGCGAGGTCGTCAGCAATCCAAACGGTGCGTTCTTCCGCAGGTCATCCTTGGTGGTGAACGGCAGTTTCCTGATGTCCGCAAGGGTTTTTATATCCCCTGGTGTGACCCCAAGTTCCTTGAATTTCTTCTGGTAATGCGGCACCGTCTCATACACCAGATGCACGGTCTTTTGTAACCGCTCCAATTGTAGTTCCTGGATTTTCTTGCGTGACAGGGTCTCCATTTTCGAATTGAAAAGATGATCCATAACACTCCCAGGACCCCTTATCTCTTGATTCTTTATTAAGCTTGATGACATCGATGATGTGATAAGCAGGGTTCTTGCGATGAAACAGACACGGACAATACCTCTCACCCTTTTCTGAAAACAGATTCGGATATCAAGGTAAAATCCGCTGTCTTCCCCTTGTCCTGGTGACAAATTATAAATATGTGAGAATCCTTAGCAATGTATACGGGGGAATATGTATATGAGAAAACAATTTGGTTTGCTTCTGCTCTGTCTGCTGGTCATGCTTCCTGCACTATCTGTCCCAGCAGCAGGTGAAGCGAAATTAGCAGTCGACATCTTCGGGGGACTACCCGTTCCACTGTTCAATCATCGAGTAGGGGGAGCGATCGTCAACACAGGCGATGCCGCCGCCTACAACCTCTCCTTAACCTTGACCATCATCGGAGGAATCGACAGGCGCATCAACACCACCGTGGAACATACGTTGGAGGAACTCGCCCCCGGGACCGGGTATGGGTTTGGCATCACCGAAACCCGTGGACTGGGGACCGTGATAATCACCCTGTCCGCCTCAGCGTCCAATGCAGAAAACGCGACAAGAACCGTCAAAGGGATTCAACTCTGGCGTTTCACCTGGGTGCCCCTCTCATGGGTCATCCCTCTGCCCTTCAAAGATCTGGTTCCCTGGTTGAATTTGACTCCAGAGTAATATACCCAGGAGAGGGAGAAGGCGAGGAGTGATGAACGACAACGGGGTATATCAAACGATAGCGATCGGAATCATTCTTTTGTTCATCAGCACAGGCAGTGTCCTAACAAGTGCTTCCGCTGTGGAACCGCCAGTGTTGCTGGAATCGAGAAATCCCTGGTTTTATGTCGGTGGGAGCGGCCCAGGCAATTACACCAGGATTCAGGATGCAATTGATAACGCCTCTGACGGCGATACCGTTTTTGTGTTCGATGAGTCGGCACCATATCATGAATTTCTCGTCATCAACAAATCGATTACCGTTCTTGGTGAAGAACCATCGACGACGATACTCAATGGAAGTGGAGCGCCAAGAGAAGTCGTGTCTGTCACTGCAGATCATGTCACAATATCTGGTTTTAGCATCATCAATTATGGCAGAGATGCAATCCGCGTCCAAGCAAACCATACCCGTATCACACAGAACCTACTTGGCCCTAATATCTCCGGGTGGAGCGGGCAGGGCATAGAACTTTTTCATTCGAACAACAGCGTCATCGAAGAAAATGAGATTAATGGAACTTTTGATTGCATACAACTTTATTCTTCTCATAACAATTCGATACGAAAGAACCTTCTCACATCATCCTGGATCCATGGTATTTGGCTTTCCGAGTCGACCCAGAACACAGTCGAGGGAAACATCATAGATACCGGCGAACTTATTGGGATGCCGGGAAGTTACACCGGGATTCGCTTGACATTCTCACAGAACAACTTGTTGGTGAACAACACCATAACCTCACATGATGAAGACTGTGTGAACGGGATGATGCTATGGGAGTCATATGACAACATCGTGACAGGCAATATCTTCACTTCCTGTGGACTGGACTGGTATGGATCCTATGAAAACACGGTCAAAGATAACATGGTAAATCTTCTCCCACTTTTCTACCTCATTGATCAACCAGAGACCGTGATCACTGCCGCTGGGCAAGTCATTCTCATCAGATGTCCAGATTCAACAATACAGAATGTAACCATTTCAAGCACACCAAAGGCAATAGCGCTGATGGAATCAGAACGCTGCCACGTCACCAACTGCACCTGCCGACACAACACGTATGGTGTTTATACCGAAACCTCTGAAGAGAGTCACATCACCGAAAACGTTCTGAGGGCAAATGAGCTTGGAATCGCGATTGGAGCAGGATCAGCACATACACGAATCATGGACAATGACATCCAAGAGAGCCTCTATACCGGAATCAGTTCAAATGCAGCCTTTGTGACCCTGGAGCGAAACCGCGTCGTCAATAACACATGGGGCATCATGATTACAGGGCTCTTCAGCATCTACAACCATGTGACTGCGAATAATCTGACGCAGAACTGGGATGGCGTTGTGCTATCCTCCTTTTTTACAACAGTAAACAACAATACAATCACGGAGAATTCCAACGGAATCCACATCACGGGTGGCTCCAGTCGAAATCATATTCTTTCAAATGAAATTTCCCTAAATGAACGGGGGATCAACATCACCCATGAACCAAAAGACCTCTGGAGTATGTGCAACTGGATACAGAAGAATAACTTTATTGGAAATACCAGGCATGTGTCTTTCGATAGCTCCCTGAACAATCACTTTATCCGGAATTATTGGGAAAAAGATTTCATCCCACCACATCGCATCGATGGTACCCTAAGCTTCTATAAAATACACCCTTGGACAGGGGGCATCACCTGGGAGAAACATCTCCCCTGGATGGATTTTGACCTGATACCAGCTACGGAACCATATCCTATCCAAGGGATGCATTAAAAAAATGAACGTCTGATATGATAATCGCAAGGAAACTCATGAGATGAAAGCCTATGGTTCGATCCTGTAAAATCTGCGGCGTAGAACTTCCTGATGATTTCCCAACAGACATCTGCCTTGACTGCCAAAGTCTCATGAGTCAGGATACTTTTTTCAAGTAACAAGGGTATTATAGACAAAGATAATTATAAATCAAGACAGGATTGGAACAGTATGGAAACTCATGCGTTTACAAAAAACCTCAGAATCGTTGGAATTCTTTTCCTCCTCTTTAACAGCATCATCATCCCAACCATCTCCCTTGCAGAACAAACTGAAAAAGACGATCATGTTACGATAACCGTCCGAACACCGGGTTTTTTGGAAGATTCCACTACGACCGTTCTGCTAACAAGAACACAACTGCGAGAGATAGAAACCATATTCGATACATTACGAAATCGTTTATCAACCGCAAGAACCAACGAAGAAACAAGAAAGATCTTCAACGACACGATCATCGAACTAGACAGATACCACATACTACCTGAGGACATGAGCGTTGCACTAGCTCAACGCCTTGTCAATCATGCATTCCTCATTCAAAGAACCCCCCTGTTCCAGAAACTGTCACAGAAATTCCAAGGAACGCCCGTAGAAGGAGCGATACAGAATTCCTTCTGCTCCGTGGCAGGCAACACCACTAATACGCATTTTGCGAAACTTGCGAAACGAACCGCGCTTCGTCTGTACTATCTCATCGATTATTACACGGGAAACGCCCTCTTAGTGAAAATAGCGACCGCGCTGTATGTCGTCTGTAGAGACATCAGCAAAATCAATCAACTATTCTTACAACAGGACGGGCGTCATCTGGGGGTATGCATCTATTACGGGAACTATCATTATACCCCCTACCCCAACTGGTTGTCCCCTGCAACCGGATGGATCTCGACCGATGGGGTCAAGGGAAAACAGAACATTTCTGGTTCGTTCTGGGGGCAGACCATGACCGGGGGATGGCAGCCGCAGGTCGACTGGTACATGAACTACAGCTGGAGAGGATGTCTCGGATTCACTGGATTGATTCTCTATGATGACACCGATACCGCCTATTATCTCGGCTCGGCGTTGGCAGTCAACGTCGGACCAGATCGACCCTGATCTTCTCAAAACAACTCCCGTATTCTCCTACGGAACACCAATGCTTTCACATTCGACGTTCATTCTCCTTTTTATCCTCCGTACGCTTGGGTCTGAGACCGAGTAAACGTAGACACGAAGAATCTTTTTTTTATCCGCCTCTCAATCTTCTACCCCGTGACGAGATAGTTTTATAAACCCCGTCCTGTATTTTTATATTGATTAACATAGGGGGATACAACATGAAGAAGAAGTGGTTTAGTCTCTTAGTATGTGTTTTATTCTGTTTTATCAGTTACGCAAGCGTCACCGCGAATCCGGAAAACACCCAGGATACCACAGAAGGAGTACCTCCATCTGAGACGCTCCGTCATGTGATTCTAACAATCGATGACGCACCTCAGGTTGCTACGAGATTCCTGCAAGAAGGATTCGATGTGTTATATGGAACAATCACCGACCATTCATTTGAGATGATCATCAATCCGGATGAACTGCAACACCTCCAACTCCAAGGATTCACCATCCAAGTCCTCTCCGTGGGAAGGCCATTTCGGGATATACAGAACGAGCAACAGCAGGGTGAACCAGCCCCGGTTCCCGCGGGGTACGTCGATTATCCTGCGATAATCGAGCAACTGTACCTTTGGGAGAGTTCCTATCCAACTATCTGCAAGGTCTATGATCTTACCACATGGTACGACCTCAACGCGACCTATGAAGACCGACATCTCTACGCAATTAAAATCTCCGATAATGTCGCGTTAGACGAAGATGAACCAAATGTGCTCATCGTGGGAGCGCATCATGCACGGGAAATCGTCACCCCGGTGATCTGCAATTATACCATCATGAAGTTGACGACTCAGTATGGAATAGACCCAGCGATCACCGACGCGGTCGATACGCATGAAATCTGGATTTCTCCGGTGTGGAACCCGGATGGGTATGCCTACATGTTTAACTATGACAACATGTGGAGGAAGAACCGGCATCCGTACTCACCTGGCATCGGGGTGGATCAGAACCGGAATTATCCCTTTGGATGGTATTCTGCTGGCTCAGGGAGCACGAACCCCACAAGTGATACCTATAAAGGCCCATCGCCCGCCTCCGAAGAAGAAACTCAGACGATGCTGGTATTTGGTAACGATCGGCATTTTGCAAAGGTCCTTGATTATCATTCTTACGGCCGCACCGTGCTGTATTCATATCTTTCGCTCACGCATCCTTTTAACAGCTTCTTGCAATCTGAAGCAGCACGTCTTTCCACTGCAGTTGGCTATGGTGGTTCGACCAGTGAGCCTAGTGCGGATGGTGAAAACTACCAAACGCATCTTGCGTATAATGGATCGTATGCAAACCTTGTCGAAACCCAGACCACCTTCCAGCCAACCTACTCAGGTGCGCTTTCTGAAGCAGCATTGGTCTGGCCTGGGACCCTCTGGCTGTTCCAACGACCGATCTCCATCAGCGGTCATGTGAGAGATGCCAATAGCGGTGCACCCCTGGTCGCTTCCATCACCCTTGAAGGAGTCGTGTTTCAGAATGGAGAACACTACATGAGTGAACCCCGATATGGCAGATACCATCTCTTCCTCCCACCAGGAGTCTACACCGTGAACTTCTCAGCACCGGAACATCACCCGCAATCCCATCAAGTGACAGTCACCCTCACCAGTGCAGAAGTCCTCGAAATCGCCCTAGACTCTTTCAATGAACCGCCCTGCACCCCAAGTATCACCGGTCCTACAACCGGATTTGCAGACATTCAATATAATTATACCATCTGCACAACAGATCCGGATAACGATCCCGTCTATTATTTCATAGACTGGGGAGACGCGACCGCCCCTACCTGGATCGGCCCCTATGAATCCGGAACCCCGATCACCGCATCGCATACTTGGACGAAATCAATGACGTTTAAGACCCAGGTGAAAGCAAAGGACGTCTACGGGGACGAAAGTCCGTGGTCTGAACCCTTGTATGTCAAGATAACCGCTCTCAATAAAGCAGTGATCCTAGGGTTGATCACCGAGAAGAATCAGACCGGGGAGTATATCACGTTTAACGCGAAATTCCTCGCCATGTTTCCCTCCGCAGGTCATCTGTATGCCTCTGGTGAGACCATCATGGTTTCAAAAGACAGCATCCGTGGGTTCATCGGAGAACGATTCGTCCTTGGAATGTTTGAGGCAGTCGTCCTCTCGCAATCCTGATGACCGCGCCATCAAAGTTCAACTAGTGTTCTTCACACAAACCTTTCGAGACGCTCTACGGCAAAAGTTTTAAATAAAGATGTCCCTTCCTTACCCCCTACAACCAAGCAGAACGACAGGTGTAATTTATGGCAAAAAGTGCGTACGAGTACATCGGTGAGAAATGGAAAAAACCAGATACGAGCTTCAAATCACCGCAGAAAAACAGAATGATTCAGTGGAGACGAGAAGAGAACTTCCTGAAGGTGGAAAAACCATTACGAGTCGATCGCGCACGATCCCTTGGCTACAAAGCAAAACAGGGGTACATCATCGTCCGGGCGCATGTGCGACACGGCGGGTTGAACCGCCATCAGATCAAAGGGGGACGGAAACCCTCCGCACGAGGAACAAAGAAACTTACTCCAGCGAAGAACGCCCAACGCATCCTCGAGGAGCGAACC
>JBAZLE010000107.1:0-7131 GCA_041650455.1 Thermoplasmatota archaeon
TTCGTGTTAATTTTTTACAGTTCTCCATCAAGAGATTTATTTCTTTCGTTGTTGCATTGTCGACATGCACCCCGCCGACCGCAACCACCTTCTTCTTGTACTTCTTACACGCGGCTTCTGCTATCGGCTGTAACACCATATCATCATAATGCCCGGAGAGCCGGATTGCTATTACCTTCTTCCCGGGCTCTGCGATCACCACCCCCCCGATATGGGACCGTTCCCCGCCACCAAGAAAAAAAACGATGTCATCACCGATATCTGAACGTTGCAACCAGACCTTGTATTTTCCTCTACCGGAGGTATTCATCAAGCGTCACTTTTTGGTATTTCACGATCTCATACTTGCTCTTATCCACGTCAAAGGGGATGGTCGCGTCCACTCCGACCTTATCGGTGAGCGCCTTTTTTCCTTCCTCCTGCTTCGAGGAAGGATCAAGGGAACTGCCAGGTTGATTGAGCTTGACCACCAGGTCTTTTCCCCCTTGGAATCGGGTCGCGATCGCCCATTCCACTGCAGTGGGGCTGTAGATCTCGACATCATCGTCGATGATTACGACGTGCTTCATGCTCTTGTGTCCTTTAAAGGCTGCCTCAATCGCTTTCTTCCCATCATCAGGATTCTTTTTTTCTATCTGCACGATGCCATGCAGCCAGGAGCCACCCCCCATGCTTACCAGCACGTTCTTGCAGGCAGCGACCTTGCTGACCTCATCATAGATGGTTGGTTCCTTGGGCATCCCCATCAGGATTTTATGTTCCAGGCGACCGGGGATTAATGCTTGGTACATCGCATCCTTCCGGTGCGTGATGCAATCAACGACGAAGACGGGTTCTTTCCGTTCGAAGTCTCTGGTTTCGGTCAGATCCACGAAGGGGCCTTCGCGGTCTAATTCTTTGGTGAGTCGTCCTTCAATGACGAACTCAGACTCGGCAGGCACCTCAAGGTCCTTAGTCTTACATTTCACCATCTTCATCGGATACAGCGCGTTCGCGATGGAAAACTCATCGACCCCTGAGGGTGGACCGAGGGACGCAGCGATCATCACTGAAACAGAATTCCCGATGCAGACCGCCATCTCCAGATCACCAGATGTCTTATCATAGGTGGTACGTGTCTGTCTGCCTTTGATCAGGCGAGCCGTGAACCGGTTCGGTCCTCGCTCCATCAGGCGATGGTACGAGACGTTTCGGCCGGTCTGCGGGTCTTTAATAGTTGCCACGGTCGCGGTCGCGTACCTGCCGCCGTCGTCCGGCAGATGAAACAGCAACGGCAGTTTTTTCAGCTCAGGGTTTTGTATCATGACCTCTTGGCAGGGGCCTTTCTCAACAATCTCAGGTACCTTCGGATGCCGTAATGCTTCGACGAGTTTTTGGAGTAATTTTTCCTTCGTGGTTCCCAAGCCTTGCGCAATGATATCCCGATCAGAAGTGATCCCTCCGAAGACAGGGAACGGATATCCTTTCACCTTTTCAAAGATCACTGGTTTCTCATTCAGAGTGTATATGATATTTGCAATCTCGTATTCCACGGAGACTTCTTTTTTAATGCGAACAAGTTTCTCCTGCTCTTCTAATTTTTTTAGGAACGGGCGTAGATACATACCTTATTCCACACTCTCTCGCGATGCACCGATCACGGTTTTCACCGTCTGAAACCCTTCTTTCTCAATCGCGGTCGCAACCTTGTTCTGCAGCTCTTTTCCAGGGGTCAACGCAATCATGTTGCCACCCAGGCCACCACCGGTGAGCTTCGCCCCATACGCCCCAGATTCGCGGGCGACACTGACCAGGAAATCCAGCTCACGGGACGACACCTCGATTTGCTGTAACAGCTTATGGTTCTCGTTCATGAGTTTTCCGACACCCTGTAACGATCCATCATGGATCGCTCGTTTCGCAAGATACGCGATGTTCTCCGCTCGATCAAAGACCTCCTCGTATTTCTTCGGATTGTTCTCCTTGCGTTTTCTGACTCCTTCCACTGCCACCTTTGTGTCGGTGACCTTCCCGGTGTTGCCGATCACGATCTCCACAGGATTGGACAATGCGATTCGATCGATGATGTTCTTCTCACCTTTCTGGAACCAGATTAACCCGCCATAGGTCGACGCGGTGTTATCCACACCGGACGGTGTCCCATGGTATCCTTTCTCTCCTTCGAAGGCGATTTCATTGATTTCTTCATCAGAGAGTGTCATCTCGTAATATTCTGCAAGCGCACGAGCGACTGCGACACAGGACGCGGCAGAAGCGCCAATGCCGCTAGCGGCATAGAGATTCCCCTCAAGGGTGATGCTCACCCCATTTTTGGAAAGGTCAATGCCCATTTTTTTAAACATCAGCTCGAAGGAGTCCTTCTGCTGGGACAGTTTGTCTTCCTTGTATTTTGGCGTCGCAGGACGTTTGTCTGAGAGGTTGAAACCTGCATGGTCGTACGGTTCGATTTTTGCAACCGTATAGTTCCCAATCGCAGACACAATCGATGGAATCCCATAGACGACAAAGTGTTCATTAAACAAAATAGCCTTCCCGAAACCGATGCCATGTCCTTTCTTCATACACTATCCCATAGCGTTCTCTAATGGATTGGTTACAATACAAGATAAGTATATTATCTTTACGAAAATATGTCATGGAGCGCATTGATTTCAAATGGAGGGAATTTTTTACTCAAAGGACGAAAACTCATCATGACTGTAGGCGCTAAAGAGTAGTGTCCTTGGATGCTTTCTTTATCGTAGTCATTGTCTGCATCACAACCAGGATTTCCGTCATTCTCTTTTCTTTCCCTGCATTAAATATGTAAATATCTGCTCTATATATCCTGGGAAAAACATGGAGGAAAAACAAAATATTGGTACTGCAGGGATCATTCGAAAGGATAAGAAACTATTGATTGCACAACGGAAAAACGATAGCTGGATGGAACCAAATAAATGGGAGTTCCCTGGTGGAAAAGTAGAGCCAAATGAGACTTTCGAGGATTGTTTAATGCGAGAAATACAAGAAGAACTCGGAATAACAATCACTATTGACCGCCTCTTCATGAAAACGACGCATACCTACATGAAGAACAATGAAGAGTTCCCCGTTACTCTTATAGTGTTTTTAGCGGATTGGACGGAAGGTGACCTACGAAATATCGACTGCCAGGATTCCAAATGGATAGACCGGAATGAGCTGAAACATTATGATTTTGCTGCCGCAGACATCGCTATTGTGAATAAATTACTCAATACGGAACCATAGAAGATCCTAAAGGTGCGAAGCATCCGCTAGATTCTCCGTACAGAAGCGCTTCATCGAGCAATGATGACATCTGCCTGGTTCATGATGATTCCTTTTTGTAACGCCGCTTCGTAAGGATGCCCGCATGGTTTTCATCACAGACTCAAGCTCGAAGCGCAGTTTTGGGTCAAAACGGATTGTATAAGGTACATTATTATACACAAGGATCCCCTCTGGGATAAATGCTCCGGTCGTATCCTCAAGGATCTGGCAATACGCAGCAAGCTGCAGCACCTGGCTTTGATGAGGATGTGGTCCTTTTCCTGATTTCACTTCCACAGGGATATATTGGTTTTCTTTTTGTACGATGTAATCTGGTTTTCCGGCGAGTCGAAAACGTTTTGAAAACAGGGGCGCTGCAGGGACGTTCAGATCAGAATAGAGGATCAACCCATCTGGGATTCCAAAGGATTTTTTTTTCTTACGCACCGATTGTCTCAACCAAGCTGCGGATGCAAGGAGAAGAGTCGCACCAATGATGAGAATGAGACCGAGAACCAAAAATTCTATACGATCACCTCGATAAGCAAAAGAAGAATCGCGAGACACAACACCAGGCTGCCAAGCACTGCAATCCATCGTGCAGAGCGGATTGTCGCTTCAAAACCATCAATGGTATCACCCAGTGTGGTATGGATCTGTTTTCCTGATGCTAAGGAAGGTGATTCTGGTTCATTGCCGCATCGTTGCAGCATCCATGCAGTAGAACAATAAGAATACTGACCAATCTCTGATGCACTTATGACATCAGTTTTTTTCAGCACCTTTCGGTTTCCCATCATTTTCCTGTGATGTCCTGACGCTTTTTATAGCTATACCGGGGATGATTGAAACAATAGGGTTGAGTTATTTGGTTTTTGCCAAACGTTTTCAGACACTATATAAAGACTGACAGATATAACCAGAATTACACTCAGATGTGATCGCTATGGAAAAGAAAACCACTCAGATATTAGGAATATTGATTGGAAGCCTGCTGGTGTGCACAAGTCTCGTGGCAGTCATTATACTTTCACCACAGAACAAAGGAGCCTATACCTATGAACTCAACACGTTTGAATCGTATGACGACCTCCGGTCCTTCCTGCAGAAACGATTCGAGGCTGATGGGGGCCAAGGACGTTATTATTCACCGAATGTCCAATTTTCAAAAGATGCCGTAGCAACAGGCGAATCTGCCTTAGGTGGTGAGGCGCCTCCTGCCTATTCTACGACGAATGTCCAAGTCGCTGGGGTGGACGAACCTGATATCGTGAAAACCGACGGAACCTATCTGTATGTGGTCGCAAACAATACCGTGTTCATCATTAAAGCATACCCGGTGTTCGAAGCAACAATCCTTGCCAAGATAACAATCACGAATGTCTCTATTAGTAACATTTTCATCCGTGGAAACCGGTTGGTGGTCTTCGGGAACACGGGTGGATATTATGACTATCCTGTGTTGGAAGATGACCTGAAAGTGGAGTCCTCCATCCTTGGGATGTGGTGGGGTGGTCTGTCACAGACCGCTGTGAACGTCTACGACCTCGGCGACCGAGCAGCCCCCCGTCTGATAAAGGAGATCAGGATCGACGGGAGTTACTTCGATGCTCGTTTGATTGGTGAATTCGTCTACCTGGTTTCAACTGAATATACCTATCATATCTACTACGCGGTTGATGACTCAAACTATACTTTAAACGTTCCAGAGATCACTGTTGATAACCAAACCAGAAGCATCGATGCAGAGGACATCTATTACGTGGATGTCCCAGAGCTTTCTGATACGATGACCCATGTGATCTCACTCAACCTTGACACCAATGATGTGGTGGAGAAAAGCTTCATGTTAGGAAGCTCTCAGACCATGTATGTTTCACGAAACAACATCTTCCTCGCATCCCTCCATTACCCCTATTACCCAATATTATACAGAACCGGAGCGGAAAGCTCATCAGCTGATCAAGAGACAACCATCCTGCATAAGATAGCGATTACCACCGGTGACGTCTCGTATGTTGCCCAAGGGGAAGTCCCAGGTCATATCCTGAACCAGTTCTCCATGGATGAGCATGAAGGGTTCTTCCGGATCGCCACCACCTCAGGGAACAACTGGATGGAAAACTCCCAGACCAGCAACAATATCTACATCCTCGACGACACTCTCACACAGGTCTCAAAGATAGAGAACATCGCACCAGGGGAATCCATCTACGCGGCCCGGTTCCTTGGAAAGCGCGCCTACCTCGTGACCTTCGTACAGGTCGATCCGCTCTTCACGATTGATCTTTCAGACCCATACAACCCCCGCATCCTTGGTGAACTCAAAATCCCAGGTTACTCAGAGTACCTGCATCCCTATGATGAAACCCATATCATCGGGATTGGAAAAGAAGTCGACCCTAGTATCGATGCGAACAAGGTACACACCCCCGGAGCGGTCTACTACACAGCAATCCTGGGATTGAAACTTGCGCTCTTTGATGTCACCGATATCGAAAATCCTGTTGAACAAGCAAAGATTGTTATTGGAAATCGAGGAACAGACAGTCCCGCTCTCTACGACCACAAAGCGTTCCTCTTCGATAGAGAAAAAGAACTCCTTGTAATCCCGGTCAGTCTATATGAAATACCTCAGAGTAAACTAGATGAAGTCAACGACAGCGGCATCACGGAATTCGAATCCGACTGGGGACAGTTCACCTTCCAGGGTGCATATGTCTACCACCTCAGCCTTGAGGACGGCTTTAACTACCAGGGCAGAATCACCCATCAAACGGAAAAACAGATGCAACAGGCAAATGAGTACTATTGGTACTGGGGGTCCTCCAACACTGATATCACCAGAACCCTGTTCATCGGCGATGTCCTGTACACCATCTCAGATTCGATGGTAAAGATGAACGACCTTCAGGGCCTCAGCGAGATTACCAGCATCGACCTTTCGTAGTCTATATAGAAGCGCAGATGAGAGAGGGAAGCCTCCCTTCCTTTCCTCCTTCTCCTCCCTTCTTCCCTCTCTCCGCACTTTTCTTTTTCACAGGGTGTTTTCCTCGTCATACCTACATGAAACAAATCTTCCGGAAAACCTTTTAAATAACAACGGATGGAGTGTCGTAGGTGTACCATATGACTCCAACACTTGGCCTACGACGAGAGGATAAAAACCGCTGGGAACAGCGAGTCCCCCTCACTCCAGATCATATCCTTGAATTGCGGCAGAAATATGGGATAAAAACAGTTGTACAACCCTCATCTATCCGTGTCTTCTCTGATACTGACTATCAAAAGGTCGGTGCCCAGGTACAAGAGAGCCTCTCACCAAGTTCGGTAGTCTTCGCAGTAAAGGAAATCCCGCTGCAGTATTTTGAAAAAGGAAAAACCTACGTGTTTTTCTCCCATACCATTAAAGGACAACACCAAAACATGCCGATGCTGAAAAAAATGATGGACCTGGGATGCACCTTGATTGATTATGAACGCATCATCGATGCGAATGGAAAACGCTTGGTGTTCTTCGGAAGATTCGCAGGTCTTGCGGGTATGGTAGACACCCTCTGGACTTTTGGACGACGCTTACATGCAGAGCACAGAGACACCCCGTTCAACACGATTCAGCAGACCATCCATTATAAGGATTTAGCGGATATCAAAAAACATCTCCAGGTTGTGGGAAAAGCAATCAAAACCACAGGCCTGCCCGCCTCGTTAACCCCGTTGATTATCGGTTTCTCCGGGTACGGCCATGTCTCAGTTGGTGCACAAGAGATCCTAGATATTCTCCCTGTGAAAGAGATTCAACCATCGGACATCGCATCTGTTTTTACCACTCCTTCGAACAAGGTGATTTACAAGGTG
>JBAZLE010000108.1:0-7096 GCA_041650455.1 Thermoplasmatota archaeon
GTTCATTGGGTTTTTGTGATTTTTTTTTTCATCAAAATATTTTCTCGGATAGAAAACTTTAAATTATTTAAAGACATATCAAAAAAAACTAGGAGATAATAAAATATACACTAGGTAGTGAGGTGGAAATAGATGAAAATATGGAACTCTAATGAGTTAATTGGAAAAGAAGTGTTTGACGCAACCGGAAACGCAGTCGGTTGGGTCGATAAAACATGGAACAGCTGGAACGACGACTACCCCGGGCATTTCTTCGGGATAAAGCTCAACGACTTCGCACGGAACACCTATTTTAGGGGTGCCAATAAATTAGTTCCCGTCTATAATGACTATATCCGCACGGTGGGGAACACGGTCACGTTGACCAAAACGATGGACGATTTGACCAGGTACTGGAACAAGACACTCCCCTGTGGTCCGACGACCTGCCCGATCGATGAGTTAATTGAGATGCCGGTGTATGACAAGTTCCACTCCCGTGTCGGGACCTTCGCCACATGGGTGGAGAGCAATGGACATATCAACAACCTTGGTATCCTTCTGGATCCCTACATCTGTGAGACGTGGCATCTGCCGTATAACACGACGTTCCCGATCGAGCCGAATCATATTACGACGGTTCAAAACACCATTACGCTTGATCAGGCGCTGCATGAGTTAAAAGAATACTGGCAGAAGACCCGGAAGTACTAAAATAGCAGAGGTACGGTAGGAGATACTCTCTCTTACCATTCTTTTTTGTTTTTTTTTTATTGGATGTAGTTGGTGTCGTTTTCTGTGTGGTCTTGGTTGTTTTGGAATGTTTTGTTGGTGACTTCGATGATTTTTCTGTAGTTGTCCCCGTGGAGGTTCAACAGGGTTTCTTCGAAGCTGATCTGAAAGGAGTGTTTCATGGAGGCGAGGACCAGGATGTACCGGATCAGCCAGAGGGCGAGTTGTCTGGTGAACTCGGGGTCGTTTTCTTTTGCGAGTTCTTTGAAGATATGGGTTTGTAAGAGGTCGTCGATTGCCTTTTTTATGGAGACGCTTTCTTGTTTGGCCATAGGGAACATCTCATGGTTTCTTCTTGGTTTCTCCTATTTTTAATAGTATTATATTATATATTAGATTAAATAATATTTAAACCTATGGCTTCCTCCAACCAAAACCATGGATTTTTTCGTGTTAAGGAACCAGAAAAAGACCCAGGGTTCGTACTCCAGATGCCATCATACCATGGGAATTTGGAAATCTTTTTAAGGAACCAAATCTTCTTCAATCCACAGTAACAGGAATGAAGACACATGAACAACCATCTCGTCATCCTCGTCACCCTCACCATGATAGCGAGCGTCGTCCCCTTGATGAGCGGCTGCACCGAACAAGACAAGACCATCACACCGGAAACGCTCCAGACAATCCTTGAAAAAGCAGCGGTCCTTGAATCAGTCACCTACGACATCCACACTGAGCTCCTCGTCAACGGAGAAGTACACCAGACCACAGTCACACGGATCTGGCAACAACTACCGTACCTCAAAGAAGAGGAGAACCGCACCGCTGGCAACATCACCACCACACAACTCATCATACAACGCCCCGACGGCCTCTATGTCTATGACGACGTCGTGCAATCCTACCAGCTGAACCCCCAGGCCATCCTCCCCCACCCCTCCACCGTGGATTTGGTTGCCGATCTTCTGAACAACCAGACACTGACCATCATCGGGACCGAGAACCTCAGTGGAAAACCAACGACCGTCATCCACTATTCCCCCCGCGATATGGGGAACACCACAACCAGGAAGCTGTGGATCTGGAACGAAAAAGGAGTCCCGTTACAAGCAGTATCCATCACACAGGCCAACGAGATTACGGAAACGACAACCATTACCTACAGCAACTATACCTTCGAGGATATCCCCGAAAGCCTCTTCAGCGTCGAATAAACTGCGAAGACCCTTTCTTATCCTTCTTCTAAAAAAATACAAGATAAAGGAAACCGCGAGTTGTATTGCTTATGAATATTTCTCTGCGAGATCCCCAATGATCGGCAGCTTGAATTTCACCATCTGATAGGCTTTCACCATCAGCACGAGCCACAGGACAAACACAATGCCCCAAATCAACCAGCCTAGTATCGCAAAGATGAACCCGAAAACCCAGGCGAAAATCATCAACGGAAGAAAAAGCAGGATGGACTGCATCGCATGGAAGCGAATGTACTTGTTCTTCTCTTCGACAAAATAAAAAAACAACCCAGAAATCCAGATTAAGAGATAGCAGAGCGCCGCCTCAACATTCTCCTCTAACCCTAACGATGTTTTAGTCATAGTCCGATATCACTCTAAAGCTTATTAGTATTGCTCATATTTCCTAAGAAGGACCTGAGAAACACTCAGAATACACATTTTTATGGTTCGCGTTGATGAACCATGAACACAACAAAAAACAATTTAAGAGAACGACTTCTACACCCATTCTACAAACAAGCGTTTTCTCTCGCAACCTCACAGGATGAACGCGTATGGGAAAGTATTCAAAAGCAAAGATGTTCAACAGCAAAGCTGCACGCAGACAAAGCAAAGCAGATGAAATCCTCAAAGCACTCGACATCCAACCAGGGCAGAAGATCGCAGATCTCGGGTCCGGCGGAGGATTCTTCACGCTCCTCTTCTCCCAACTGGTGGGAAGGAACGGGACCGTCTATGCCCTGGATACGAACCAGGATCTCCTGGAGTTCATCACCACACAAACAACAAAACAAGGTCTCACCAACATCACAACGGTCCAGATAACCGAACCATCACTCCTTCTGCCATCACACTCCATCGACTTGTTCTTTGTTCGCAATGTGTATCACCATTTACAGGATCGTACCCGCTATTTCTCAGAACTACAACACCTCTTAACCACGCAGGGGAGAATCGCCATCATAGAGTATGCACCGCAAGGCTCCAGACTCAGTTTCCATCGACGATGCGGTCATAACGTCCCAAAGGAAATCATCATCGAAGAAATGAGCAACGCAGGGTATGAGGTTTCTGTATCGTTTGATTTCCTGCCGGTTCAATCCTTTACCGTTTTTACTCCCAAACGGTAAAAAAAGCGAAACCGACTTGGAGAAGCGATATAATTAAATACCCCACAGCCCTATTATTAACAATTGTTAATTATCTGGTTTTGGGGACTGAAAAATGAAAAAAAGATCAACAACACTCCTGCTGTTTCTGAGCATACTGATGATTTTTATCACAGTCTTCACAGGATGTTTCGAACAACAACAGACGCATCTCGATGCCGTCGAAATACGAGAATATCAAGGAGAAAAACTCTCCGCGGTCAACGACTTCCGGGAAAACTCCATCAAAGGACCACAACGCATCAACAGGTCCACCTACCAGCTCAAAATCACAGGACTGGTGGAGGACCAAATAAACTACACCTACGACGAAGTTCTTTCAATGTTCCAACATTACAAAAAAATCGTCACGTTAGACTGCGTCGAAGGATGGAGCGTCAAAATCCTCTGGGAAGGGATCCTTGTACGAGATCTCATCAGCACAGCAACCCCCGATGCAAATGCAACCACAATCATCTTCAAAGCATACGATGGGTACACCACCTCGTTCCCCTTGAATTACACCACGGATACCCCCATCTTACTTGCGTACAAAATGAACAATGCAACCCTGCCACCAGAACGAGGGTTCCCCTTCCAGCTCGTCGCGGAAAGCAAATGGGGATACAAATGGATCAAGTGGGTCACTGAAATCGAACTTGCAGACAACGAGAACTATAAAGGATACTGGGAAAGCAGAGGATACGCAAACAGTGGAAATCTCAATGAAAGCTTCTTTGAACAGTGAGCAGCATGAATCTCCTTCACCTATCAAAAACAATCATCCATGTATCGCTCACATTCGTGAGCATACTGTTCATCATCACCGGGTTGGGAATCTCAAATTACCAACTGATTGAGCCTCTAACCGGTGGTGCATTATCCAAACCAACCTCCTTCCAGATCCATACCAATCTCCTGATTCCCTTCATCATCCTTCTCAGTGTCCATATCGGTCTAACTCTGGGAAAAAAAATTCAGAAAAAGATCTCTTCGTAAGTAACAATTCCTTAGAAAAAATACTATAAACTCCTTGTCTTTTCGCTGCATTTGTGAACACAAAACAACTCGGTGTTGCTACCATACTACTCGCAAGCATCATGTGGGCGATCGAACCTATCCTTGCGAAACTCTCCTATCAAACCTCGGATTTTCTCCACACCTCAGCGATCCGAGCGATGGTTGCCGCCCTCACCGCGTTCCTCTATATCGTCCTCTCAAGAAAAGCACCATTGACAGTAACCAAACAACAAATATCACCGCTTATCTACATCGCTCTCGTCGGAACACTGGTTGCGGATTTCATGTACTTCGTAGCCTTATCACAAATCCCGGTCATCAACGCAGTCATCATCGGACACATTCAGCCAATTTTCATCGTTGCCTTTGGATTCTTCTTGCTGAAAACAGATACACTTACCAAATTCGACTACCTCGGCATCGCCCTGATGATCCTTTCTGCCCTGCTTGTCACCACCAGGACCATAGAGAACCTCTACGCCCTGCGGTTCGGCACCCTTGGAGACTTAATCGTCCTCATCGCAACCGTCGCCTGGTCGACCTCCGCGATTGTCATGAAAAAATACCTTACCAAGATGGACGCAAGCGTGATTACCTTCTATCGCTTCTTCTTCCCCTCCCTCATCTTTGCTGCCTATCTCGGGCTGACCTCTTCGCTTTTCATCGCCAATCTCTACGAAGTCGCTATCGGAGTAATCATCGGCATCGGAACCATCCTGTATTACGAGGGTTTAAAACGCTTGAAGGCAGCCCAGGTCTCTGGACTGGAGCTTACGACACCGTTCTTCGCAGCAATCCTAGCAAGTCTCATCCTGAATGAACTCGTAACAAGTATGCAACTCATCGGGATCGCATTGCTGTTCGGTGGTGTCTACCTCATCTCAAAAAAAGAACCCTAAGATGTTTTATTTCTCACCAACCGCGTTTCGTATCGCCTCAGCAAACCCCAAGACCTGCTGTGGTTGCGTGGAAAACGAACACATCAGCCGTACTTCACAGGTGCGTTCATTGAAACGATGGAAATAGTACCGCTTCTGCAACTTCGTGATACAGCGGTTGGGGATAATGGCATATACCATGTTAGCTTCTACCTTTTCGGAGACCTCTATCCCCGGGATGCTGCGGAGATGTCCTGCGAGCAACTGCGCCATCGCATTGGCATGCGACGCATTCTGCAGCCATACATCATCGGTGAGAAACGCGGAGAACTGTGCGGAGATATACCGCATTTTACTGGCAAGCTGCATCCCTTGTTTCCGGATAAACTCAAAATTCTTTGCAAGGGAGTTATCGAAGAACACCACGGCTTCCCCGTACATCATCCCGTTCTTGGTTCCCCCAAAGGACAAAACATCCACACCGGCCGCACCAGAAACCTCGAATAACCCTGTTTTCAAAAACGCTGCCGCGTTACATAACCGAGCACCATCCATATGCAGCACCATCCCATGATCATGCGCAAAATCAGCAAGTCGTCGTATCTCCTTGGGTCGATACGTGGTCCCCCGCTCGGTCGCCTGCGTAATCGATATCACATGCGGTTGAGCCATATGGGGATCACCCACGCCGATGAGATACGGTTCAACGCAGTCAACGGTGAGTTTCCCATCAGCTGTCGGGATGGTGACCAGTTTCGTACCAAGGTAATTCTCCGGACCGCAACACTCATGGACCGTCAGATGCGCGCTTTCCGCACAGAAAATAGAATGAAACGAATCAGTGACGTTCCGCAACCCAAGGATGTTTGTGGCAGTCCCGTTATACATAAAAAAAATCGCTGAGTCTTTCCCAAAGATTTCCTTCATTTGCGTGATTGCTTGTGTGGTGTACTCATCATTTCCATAGGCAACGACGTATCCTTCGTTGACCTTTCGAAGCGCATCAAGAATCTTAGGATGGACACCAGAGTGGTTATCGCTTCCAAACCCTGCGAAGACGGTCATAGGTGCGCCAAACAGTATTTGTTATAAAAAATCTTCTATCGAATAACTGGCTTCCTCTATGAAAAAGAAAAAAAAGGGGTAAAAAACAAATGATTCTACGAGGAATTCATTGTTTTACTAGAATCGTTTTGGCCGATGTTTCTGATAACAGTCCCTGCAATACACAGGTTTGGTACCATTCGGTTTAAACGGAACTTCACATTCTTTCCCACAATCTGCACAGGTCGCTTTATGCATTTCTCGTGGTGCGCCCCCATAACGACCGCGTCCTTCTTCTCTATACATACGAACTACTTCCTAATGTTGTGGTTGTATTCGTCATGCTGTATTTAAACGTATATGTTCAGGAAATGACAGGAAAAACCAGTGATTCTTTCAGGGTTGAACTAAAAAAAAATCGATTAAATCATTGACAGCCCCGGGCGGATTTGAACCGCCGACGTTGGCTCCAAAGGCCAAAATGTTGCCACTACACCACGGGGCTACATGACTCGTACCCGGAATCTTTGATTTTATTTAAGCGTATGCATTCATGACACGGTTCCTGTCCGTTCTGTCTTCTGCGTGGTCTTCTGCAGCTTCGCCCAGGAATCACGCAGCTCGACGGTCCGATTCAGGACAAACCCATCCGAGGTCGTCGCCGGGTCGACACAATAATACCCCAGACGTTCAAACTGGAAACGATCAAATGGCTGTAAGGATGCAATCGCAGGTTCGACCTGACAGTCACGGAGCACCTCAAGGGAATGGAGGTTGAGGAACTCTTTGAAATCCACGCCTTTCTGCGCCACCGGGTCCGCAACCGTAAACAACCGGTCATACAGCCGAACCTCCATGGGGAGGGCATGTGATGCGGACACCCAGTGGATGGTGGATTTCACTTTTCTTCCATCAGGAGCGTACCCCCCTTTCGTGGTCGGATCGTACGTGCAGCGGAGCTCGACGGGTGTTCCATTATTCTTAATCACCTCAACGCATTTAATGAAATACGCGTAGCGGAGACGCACCTCCCGACCGGGGGCGAGCCGGTAGT
>JBAZLE010000109.1:0-7092 GCA_041650455.1 Thermoplasmatota archaeon
CGTGAGATATTTCGGTAGTTTTTTGCTATATACTCCATAGCCGATCAGCACTCCAGTTCCTGCATGGAAGAGGAGAATCCCTAGAGAACCGATGATTGCTGCAAAAAAGGTCAGATCGAGAGCTTCCAACCCCATGATAGAGGCAGGGACAAACACGGATCCGAACCCAAGCCCGAGTGAAAGACCATAGATGGTTGTTTCCTGTTTCTCCTGGAATCGTCCGAGGTTGAGTACAATGGTTTTGAAGAGTTGTTCGAGAATCGGGAAAAGGAGGATATAGATAATACCAACCGTTCGTGTAAAATATTCAATCGCCACGGTGATAGTTCCAATGATGATTCCAACGATGAACGTAAGGAAGATGAGTTTATCTTTGAAATGGCCGTCATAGCCTTTTAACCCGATATATAGAAGGATTAAGGCAGGGATAATGCCGATGAAGAGGCTTGTTTGGACAATAAAACTGTTCATGGTCGTCTGCGGGTTTATGACGAAGCAATATATTAATCATTGCCACCGGTCTGAATATTACATATATAGAAATATCCATAAAAAAATACATAAAAATATATACATAAATATGTTGCTAACCCTGTTGTTCCTGAGTTATTCTCAGAAGAAGGAAACGCCGAGGAGGAGATTTGAACTCCTGCGGAGCGGATGCCCCACGAGCTTTCCAGGCTCGCGCCGTACCAGTCTGAGCCACCTCGGCAAAAACAACGACCCCAATACCCTACCTCTTTATGTTTTTTTCCAGATAGACGGATACGTCCCCTTGTTCATGAGGACACGCTCAAGAGACGCACAGATTCCCGTGTCCTTTTCAATGACCTGTAATGAGGGAATCTCCATCTTGACTAATGCGACCCCCTCGCCTTTCAATGACAACACTGCAGCGATCTCCCCAGCCGTCATCTCATCAAGCTCGACGACCCCAGGGATCGCAAGATTCGCCCCATGACACAACGCATCCACCGCAGAATCACGCACCATGATCTTCGGTACGACCTCAAGCAGTCGTTCCATGGGAAGAATCGTCTTCCGTAACCCCTCCTCGTCCCCATCCTCCTTCCAGAACATGAACGCATCCTTCACATCCTGCAGACTAACCGCAGCATCCTCCGTAATATTTCCGACACGCGTCCGTCTCAGCTCCAGAAGCTGCGCCCCACATCCCAACTTCTTCCCCATGTCCACACACAAGGTCCGGATATACGTCCCAGCCTCACACCCGACCCGGAACAACACCTCCCGCCCCTGTATCTCCAGAATCTCAAGATAGTACACCTCTCGAGTTCGACGCACCCGCTTCACCGCGGAACGCAACGGCGGCATCTGAGAAATCTCTCCGACAAAACTCTCACAGACTTCCCGGATCTTCTTCTCATCAACCTGCTTGTGCAGTCCCATCAACGCGACATATTCCTTTCCTGCCACGAGAAGCACCTGTAATGCCCTAGCAGCATCCCCCAGCGCAACCGGAAGTACCCCGGTAACCGCAGGGTCCAAGGTCCCCCCATGTCCTGCTTTCTCAAGCTCTAACATTTCCTTGACCCAGGCGACCACCTGATGAGACGTCGGACCAGCAGGTTTATCAAGAGTGATACACCCATTATGCAAGAGTTCTCGAACCGTACGCTGTGCCGGAGGTTTCCCATAATGAACATTGGTCGTCGTAGAGACTTTCATCAACCGTTTCCTTGGTTTCAGCGATGGTAACATCGTCATATTCTCAGGCATTTCAACTCACAGAATACCAGAAGGATATAAAAACTCGTTTATCCCCTGAGATGACCAAGGATAATCTCCATGATTTGCTCTGGGGGTTTATCACCGGTATCGATCATCACATCGTAAATCGAGGTGTCCGAAATATCAATCCCATAGTAGTTCTTATACCGGGTCGCCTCGCTTTTCTCCCGTTTCAGAATCTCTCGCTTCCGTTTCTTCAGATTCCCCTGCTCTCGTTTGACGATACGACCTGCGCGAACAGCAATATCAGCATATAACAGGACCTTCAACGCCGGGATTTGGTTCTGATAGGCAAGCCATCCGGAGAGACGTCCTTCAACGATCACGTTCCCTTCCCGTAAAATATCAAGCTGATAGCGGTCGAGCTCCTCGTCGATCTCCCGGTGGGATTCACAATACCTCCCGAATTCCTCAAGGGACATCTGATGCTTCTGTGCAAGGGTTCGGAAGATTTCACCAGAATACACGTACCGCAACCTGAGGCGTCGTTCGAGCAGTTTGGCGACCGTTGTTTTCCCAGTCCCTGGAAGACCACTAATCGTGATCGTCGTCATAGTTTCCCTATTTCATCGACGGTCGAATGGTGTTCCGGATATGCTGCCACCGGTTCGACCAGCTCATCCATTTTAAGCCCTGTCGGATGAGAGAACCTGCCAGGTACGAAAAGATCATGTACATTAAAAACCAGTTGGACATGATAAAGGCATCCCGTCCAAACAACGACACCCCGGTAGCCCAGGGGACCGTGAAGAACGAATAGGAGGTACTGTTGCCTAAAAAAAACGTCAGCCAGATGAAAATCGGTGCGATGAAGAGAAACAGAAAGAACATCGACTTCATCATCCCACCTGATGACTGTGTCGTCATGCGCATGATTTGTGGTTGCATCTTCATCAGCTTCTGCAGGCGGTTGTTGTTCCCTTCTTTCCTTGCTTTGGTGAGTTCCTTGTTAAACGCTTTGCTAGCTTCCTGCGCCTGGCCCATCGCTTTCCAATTGGTAAACAGATGTGTAAAGAGCGATGAAAGGAACACGACAACGATTCCCGCAAGCACGATCGTCAGAAACGGGTTTGTCCCGCCGAATCCGATAAGAGGGGCAAAAACGGTATTAAGAGAGGAGGAAACAAGGGTTCGGATATTTGCATCGCCAAGGATGAACATCATCACGAAGAGAAGAAGCATGAGAAGCAGCATTTGGCCTGTCTGGGCGACATTATCAAGTTTTCTCATCGTATCACCGGTTCTGCTTCTTTGACCGCTGCATCAAGGGCGTTATCATGGTTAACGACGATTTTCACGGTCGCACCCGTGAGGGTTGCATATGCCATGGCCGCTGCTCGATTCATCATCTGATGCTCCGCGATTTTTTCAACAGAATCAGGGTCTCGGTTCCGTGTTGTATCCTTTGCTCGTCGTTGGTAAATCTCCTGAGGGTCAGCTTCCACGATGACTATCGCGGTTGGGTTTAACTTCCGTAAGACCCATTCGGGAAGCCCTGGCAGGTATCCTTGCGGTGTTTTCACTGTGCAATGCGTATCAACGATGACGTTGTTCATTTTACCGACTTTCTCAGCGGTTTTTATCTGAAGCTGTTTCTGCTGATCCAAACTAAGTTTCCGCATCTCATCGCGGTCTTTGACTAATTGTAGGTCTTTTGCGATATCGATCATGACCGACCCGAAGGTAACAAAGGTGATATCTAATCCTTCTGCTGCTTTTTGCATTACTGTGGTTTTCCCCACCCCGGGTATCCCGGTTACGACAATTACTCCCATTGTCTTCCTCACTACTCTGCTCCGAAGAATCCTCGTAAGATCGGATGCATCTCCATAGCTTGTTCTTTTGCGATCTGCTCATACAGTTGAATCATAATTCCGACCGTCAGAAGCACTCCGGTTCCACTCGCATTCCCAACAGTCCCGATAGCATCAGCTCCTGCAGCGAGAGCGCCTACCGCAGCACCACCAATCACCGTCACGACCGGGATGTACCGTTCGAGTACCCTGCCTAACACCCGCGGGTCTCGTCTGAACCCGGGCATGACCATCCCAGATTTTTGAATCTGTTTTGCGACATCCGTTGGTCCCATATTCGTAGTCTCAATCCAGAATTTCGCAAACAAGATAGAACCAAAGATCATAATCGCCAAATAAATCAGGGTTTTCGCTGCGAATTGCCAGGGCGCATGACCGCCATACCCTCCACTCAGGATTGGTATCAACCAACTATTCACCCCATTGAGGTTTGAGAGATACCACGCTCCTCCCGCATACGGCATGGTAGAACCTGCAGAGGTATCATATGCTCCAATCCACCATTGACCCCCGATTCCAGGGAGATTCTTTAGCGAAGGATGCGTATAAAACAACAACGCGAACATGTTGATGTTTGCTAACAGGGCAGACATGAGGATGACCGGGATGTTCGACGCGTAGATCAGCCGAATCGGGTACCTCCCTCGAGCCCCACGAACTTTCGCATGGGCGAGCGGTAATTCAATCCGAGAGGATTCGGTAAATGCCACAATGAGGAATACGACGATGGTTCCTATCAGAGGGACGATCGCATTCTGAAATCCGCTATGGCCGATGAAGAGGTACTGGAATCCCCCGTCGACCATCTCACCAAGGCTCATCTGCGAGGCGATATAGTAGGTCCCCGGAATGGTTCCTGCCGGTGGATTTGAGATGCTGATGGGTTGAGCTGCTGAGGTTGGTAACCAGTTAAACAGACCGGTGAAAATGGATTGTGACACCCCCGCGGCAATGAATAGGGAGATACCCGACCCAATTCCCCATTTGGAGATCAATTCATCCATGAGGAACACCAGGTAGGCTCCCATGAATAACTGTAAGATGATAATGAGGTCAGCAGCAAGTTTTCCCCCCATCATCGTAATCAGACCCTCACTTGGGCTCAGATATCCATACACTTGCGGGATGGCTTCGATGAAGATCATGGCAATGACCAGGACTTTCTGTGATCCCTGATAGATTGCTTTGTCCTCTTTTTTTGTTAAATCGAGTTTGACGATTTTTGCACCAACGAAGAGCTGAAGAATAATCGATGCGGTAACGATAGGTCCGATACCAAGATGCATGATGGACCCAGATGCCCCCGCCATGATCGCTCGATAACTGGCGAACATGTCCAGGACCGTTCCGCTGACCCCGTAGATCATGATATTCGTCAGGATAAAATAGAGAATCAAGCACAGAACCGTCCAAAAGATCTTTGATCGAAAATTCACGTGTACTTCTGGCTTTTGCACTGCAGGCCAGCGTTCGATAATTGGTTTTAAGGCGTATAGCCGGCTCTTCTTCTCTTCTGCCATAGTAAAAACCTTTATTCTTCTATCTTTACTTCTCCGCCCTGTTCAGTAATCTTCTCAATTGCTTTCTGAGAGGCGGATTTCACTGTGATTTTATACCCGTGCTCGACAAGTCCTCCCCCTAAGAGCTTATCAAATCCTTCTTTGGAGAGGTCGATTTCTTTCTTTCCATGGAACTTTTCGTCTAACTGACCGACATTAATAATCCGGTCATCCTTGACAAGACTTGGGTCTCGTTTAAACCCATGAACACCGAAATGATCAGGCATGTATTTGAGCATATACATCGACCGATGCTTATGAAGACCAGCGTTGCCTCGTCCCCCGCGTAACCCTGAACCACGCCCACCTTTCTTGCCTTTCCCATGCGTCATGGATCCTCTGAATTTCTTCGTCTTAGTTCGCGCCATACCAATCACGTTCTTATTTCTTCTTTGAACTTTTTAAGTCGAAAGCACATAAAGTACTGTATTATTATCTTTTCGGATGGTCTGAATGAGAGAAACAAGATGGATGAACCCTGTTTTTCTTCTATTTTTTCCGGTCTGGTGACTCTCGTTCATGATACTGAATCCTGCCTCGGTTCTGATGATATTTTGATTAGGAGGCTATAGTGAAAGAGTTTTTAAAATGTTCTAGTTTTTGTTTTTCTGTGGGAGAAGGTATTTGTTGTTTTTGTCAAGGTCAATAAACAGGTCTACGACTTCTGTAAGTTTATGGGATGTGGTTCGTCCAAACGCCATGACCTCGGTGCGACAGCCAAGGCTTTTCGCATGGTCCAGGAGGTCTGAAAAATCCCCATCACCGCTGATGAGTACGACGGTGTCAAGCTTGGGTGCAAGACGCATGACATCCATGGCGATCCCGACATCCCAGTCGCCTTTCTTTGCCCCTCCATAGAAGACTTGGAGGTCCTTTGATCGTACTTCAAAGCCGATTTCCTCAAGTACGCTATAGAATGTTTGTTCGTCTTTGACGTCCGCTTTGATGACGTAGGCGATGGCTCTGACCAGTTGACGTTCTGCGATGGCGTCCTTTAAGAGCGTCTTAAAGTTCACTTTCTTGTTATAGAGGTTCTTTGCTGAATAATACATGTTTTGGACATCGACGAAGACGCCGATTCTCTGATCCTTATTTCTTCCTTGGGACATGCGTTTTCACACTGGTTTTTTCCAGGATGGCAACTCACTGTTCTTTTATTATCATTTTGGTCGAAGGGTGACTCCTGCTGCAGTCTTAGTGGTGGGTGGTGATTCGGAGCAGGGTGACTTTGTAGGAGACGACTTGTTTGTAGTGAAAATCAAAGATCCATTTGATGGGAAATTCATAGTCTTTTTGGTAGGTGATGTCTCCGTGGAGTGCCGTGATCAGTTTTTCCAGGAAGGGGATGGTTTTTTTCAGATGGAAGGAATACAGTACCTCAGCGATTTGAAATCCTTTTTCTATGAATCTCCGGTCTGCCTTGAGATTTGCTTTTTGCGCTCCGAACGGCGGGTTCATCAGCACCGTATCGCAGGTTGTTTGTATCGTGGTGATGTCTTGGGTGTGGAATTCAACAGGATAGTTGTTTTTTGTTGCATGGTTCTGTGCGATTGAGATGACGTGTGGGTCAACGTCATATCCGATTGCTTGTTGTGCTCCCATGAGGGACGCCCCGATGGCAAAGATGCCGGTGCCGCATCCTAAATCAACGACGATTTTGTCCTGGATGTCCCCCCAGTGATAGGCGGTGAATATCACGTCTGCGGCGATGGTCGCAGGTGTCATGTACTGTTCCAGGTGAGGGATAGGTGTGGGTGTTTTTGGGATGTTTTGGAGGAGGATTTCCAGTTGTCGTTGTTTCATGGCGAAGGGAGAAAGGGTGGTTTGTTTACTAATAGTTTTTGTATCCAAAAATTTTATTTGCTCATGGGAGTTCTAGGGTGTCTCCGGGCTCGTAGATCAGCGGAAGATCGCCCCCTTGGCATGGGGGAGGCCTCGGGTTCAAATCCCGACGAGTCCACTTTTTT
>JBAZLE010000110.1:0-7027 GCA_041650455.1 Thermoplasmatota archaeon
GCGCAACAGCAACGGATGCAACAAGCGGGATGAACCGGGTGGAGTTTTATTTTAATGACCTCTTGCAGGTCACTCTGGATGGCCCTGGACCGGAATATACATGGGATTATCCTTTCGCATATAAGGTGAGAGGATTCATTCGCGACCCACAAATAACAGAAAAATACGTGAAATTTTATGCACGATTCGTCATAATCACAGGATATCCACCATTTCCTCCTGTTCCCCACATCGTAATATCAGCGCTCGCGTATGACAACGCGGGGAACTGGAGAAAAGAAGAATATTACGATCCTACTTTTCCAATGCCCATCATCACACCTGGTTTTCACCTCTTCCAGGAGATGACGCTCCCCAACGCGTATATAGGATATATCGGAGCCAATTACATACGAGCATCATTTAACAATTATTAAAGGAAAAGCAATGAAAATACTACAGCGAGATTTGTCTCCTTATCTCTTGTAACTTTTGTTACGATTAAAATTAAAAGAGTAATTATAAATACCTCAAGGAGCATTTTAATTTTAGGGACCTATATTTTTGGGTGGAGGAAGACAGCATATGGAACAGACAAATGACCCGGTAATTGGAAAAACCATATTGAATTCAAAAGGGACCATCATAGGAATGATACATGGATCAATTAAGGACGGTGATTCAGGAAAGATAGTATCCGTTTTACTAGTACCCTCGAAAAAGCTACATCTTAAAAATTATTCACTAACCAAAAATGGTGAGATTGTTGTACCATTCTCCTCGTTATCTACTGTCAAAGATGCTTTCATAATCGAAGAACCTGTTCAGTAGCAGACCAATACTCCCAATAACATTTTCAAAAAACAGAGCGTTTCATTAGAGGATTTTTTTTTTTAATTTTTTGCACAAGAGACCTACCACCTGTTTCTCTCTCTGTTTACTACGGCATATTCTCCACAACTGCTCCGTTAAATGATTCTTATCTGTTCCAAACAGTGACTCTTTAAAATGGCAAATCGATAAAGACAGTAAGAATATCTGTTTCTTTGTTTCTCTTCAATACCCTTGATAGAGAAATCCAACACAAAACCCCTCGCCTATGAATCCGGCGTCTCTCCTTTCAAATCGGAATAAGGTTATGTGGGTTTTCCTTCTGCTTTCAGAGCCAGTCCGGAGAGAAAGAGAAAAGATGTGCGATTATTTATTGGCGGGATGTTAATCGTGATTCCTGTAAACCCACTCAGGTTCACCCCATAGGCTTCTGGTCCTACGGTCACTCGTTGAAAACCGTTGAGTCCGAAGGCAGACACCGTCCCGTTTTTCAGAGACAATACCCCGCTGGGTGCGAGTATTCGAAACGGAATTAAATTGGTAAATAACATTGTAAGGACGAAAAACGGTAGAAACGTCAAAAACAGAATAAGTGCTACGATCAGGCTGGACGTATTTTTTAGTAGGTGAATGATTCCTTCTAAGACTAGCAACGCGAGCCACCACGCTACCAGTCCTTCACCAATCGCGTTGAAATAGCAAAAGGTATTTGAGATATTTTCACCAGCTTGACTATTGATATAGGAGGGTGATGTTGTCTGTTCTAGCAAGGCGAACCCATGGGTATTTGAGTTTACTTTTTGGTAGTTATCCAGAAAAATCCCTTTTTCCTTCAGCAGTGCCTTATATGTTGATATCGCCTGACCGTCGTTTCTTTCCAATGCATCATGTAATTCAATAAGATAGTGTCGTATTTCTTCAGCCTCGCTGACCGTAACGGTGCTGCATGTCTGTCTGGATTGTCTTCCCAGCAGGTAATTTACCTCGATAGTAACAAGATTATTTTGTATTTCAAACAGATTGGTTTTCGGGGAAGCCAGGGCAGAGGAAAACCCGGTGAGGAGAACGATTGCAGCGGTAATAATACAGATAGCTATAAGTTTTTTATCCATTTTATTTCCCTCCAGATAATAATAATCAACATCTTCTATTTAACCTTTTATGTTCAGCTTGCCTCGGTTGCATAAGAAACACAGGTAATGTTTCCATATCTGTACACTGATGATTCATACAAAAAAAACATTTGCGCCTTACAACCATATCACTACTTCGTTTCGCCAAGATACGCAATAATATGATAAAAAAGAATACATGGAGCATACGGGAAACATACTTCAGTCATTGGTCTAGATATTCTCCATCTGATTCTGAAGGCTGCCATCCCTCCTACACTACTTCCGTACTGCGTGCTGGGAAAAACAGTGTTCATATCCTCCGAAGGAAAAAAAAGAGTAAAAAAAAGGATATGGTCCTATACATCCCACCTTTGAAAATCCTTTTTGTCATTCTTTTAGACCAAGTTTCTCGGTGAGATAATTTTTAAAAATGTGATACAATTCCTCCTTAATTCCGCCCTTTATCTGTATATCGACCGCATGATCCTTCTCCTTGTGTATCTTCATAATTTTTACGATAACGATACTTTTCATTCCATCCTTATGCAGTGCTGATACCTCTACTGATTTTCTGGTTTTGGCATCATGGGTAATTGAGCTGAAATCATCGATAGTTTTCCTTACATCGGAATGGTGATCTGGATGATGATATACGGTTTTCTTATCGAAAACTATTTTTAAGATATTTTTAAACTTCGCTTTCGCCAGTCCTCGTAGAACAAGTTCAGTCGTCGGAAGAAGTTCAAAGTCTTCTTCTACGAATCCATTCCCAGTAATCATCGTGAGAAACTTTGAAAAAACATTAGATGGAGGTACCTTTTTTTGTGTGACGTTCAAATCAAAACGAACATGAAGATTTCGAAGAACCTTTTCACCAGACGATCCGTGTTTCTTTCCTTTTGTTTTCTTCGTGGGATGTGTTGCGTTGATCCAATCCATGACCTCCGAGGGACTTTGCACCCAAGGAGGTTGTGTAAAACCAGGAGACTGTTCAGTCATGGTTCATTCCTACGTATCATGTCGTAATACCTCTCTCTTTATTAAATTCTCTTTATTAAATTTAGATACATGTTCATGAGATTCTTTATCATCTGTGAGTCTTCAAACCGTGATACTGTTTCTCAGATAGGTTTTTAAAGAGGAAGAGTCTATTAAAATTGTACAAAGGGGTAGGAAAGAAATGGGTGGAAATCCTATAGTAAGAAAAGCATTCGCTTTCTTTCTTGTGTTATTCTTGGGTGGAATAAGTATACTACCAATGATGAGTGGTGTATCAGGAGAAAAATGTGTGAGTGATATCCAGCGTTGTAAGAATCCTTTCCAAGAGGACAACGATACCACGCCACCGGTGACTACCGCTCTGCTTGACCCCCCAGATCCAACCGGTGATCAAGGGTGGTATACCGTTGCCGTCTGTGTGACCTTGAACGCGACGGATGATGAATCAGGCGTCAATGCGACCTATTACCAGGTTAATGCCGGAGGATGGGTGAGCTATACACATCCTTTTTGTATAAATGATACAGGAGTTTTTATTATTGAGTTTTATTCGGTGGATAACGCAGGGAATACAGAAGCCCCCAAACAAGTGGAACTCAAGATTGACTTTTCCCCTCCAATCACATCCCTGTCCATCAGCCCACCAAATGGAAACAATGGATGGTACCTCGGCAATGAGACTATTACGTTGCAGGCCACCGATGATTTATCAGGGGTTAACATCACCTACTATAAGACAAATATTATTCCCTTTTGGTGCATCTATACTGGTCCGTTTCCTATCTTTAACGTTGGCTACGTTCAATTCTATTCAATCGATAACGCAGGAAACGAGGAGCCCCCTCACGAGTTCAGCTTATCTTGTTTGAAAATAGATACAACACCACCGACTATCATAATGGATTATACCTGGGAAGGTAACCCTTGGCATGGATATACATTCATCTTTACCGCATCCTGTAATGATGCACTCAGTGGGATGGAAAAAGTCGAGTTCTACTTCAACGGAGAACTGCAGGAGACGGTCATGGGAGCGGGACCTGAGTACGTCTGGTCCTATAAATGGCTCAATCCTTGCGTCATCACAATCAAAGCAGTCGCTTATGACAACGCTGGGTGGACCGCCTCTGCGGAAATCGTCGAACCACACTGCATCCAATTTCAAAGTCAATGGATACATGC
This sequence comes from Thermoplasmatota archaeon, assembly GCA_041650455.1. Taxonomy (GTDB): domain Archaea; phylum Thermoplasmatota; class E2; order DHVEG-1; family DHVEG-1; genus SM1-50. The sequence continues at coordinate 4,107 of JBAZLE010000110.1, forward strand.
CTTGCGATTGCGTTATCAATCAATGAATATATTTTTCGTTAGAATAACGGAGGGACCCCAATGAAACGGAAATGGTTGACGATCGGAATCGTTCTCTTGTTGATAGGGATTACTGGTATACCGTCCACTGCAGAGGTGATGGGAAAAGACGATACCACGCCACCGGTGACCACCTGTGCTCTTGATCCTCCGGATCCTGATGGTCAGAACGGCTGGTACGTCAACGATGTCACAGTGACGTTGAACGCGACCGATAATGAATCGGGAGTGAATATCACCTACTACAGAGTTAATGCCACCTCATGGGAGATCTACACAGAACCCTTCATCCTCTCAAACGATGGATCTCATATTGTTATAGAGTATTATTCCGTTGATAACGCTGGCAACGAAGAAACCCCAAAGAGCGTGGTTCTTAAAATAGATAAGACACCTCCAGAAGTGACATTGTCCTTCTACTGGGAGAAAATTGGAGATCGCTACGCTGTCATCGTTACCGTAACCTGTAACGACGCATGGTCAGGCATAAGCAAAGTAGAGTTCTACGACAATGATGAACTGCAGGAGACCGTCACCGGAGCTGGACCAGATTACATCTGGACATATCAATACTCGCCTCTTCGCATTATCAAAATCAAAGTGATTGTGTACGATAACGCGGGACATACCAATGTGACTGAAATTATCATCAGATCCAGAATATTATTTGCTGCTGGAATGATTACAGATTTGAATGACACAGGGAGCGGTCTCGTGAGTTTCAAAGCAAAAAACCTATATTATGCTATGTTTAAACCGTTCGAATTATTGCGAGCCACACCAAATGAAGAGATATTCGTACTCAGGGAGTATATAGGGTATTTAGGACCAGAGGTCATCCTCGGTGTTTTTACTGGCATATGGATTGAATATTTTTAAAAAACAATCCCACTATCTCCGCAGCGTCTTTTTCCCACTAATACGGATTCTCGTAGGCAGTGGTGGATCGTTGGATCTCATCGCAGTCTCTGACTCACACACCATGTCACTGCTTCTCAGATAGGTTTTTAAAGGGGGACAATCTTATAAAATCATACCAAGGGGTAGGAAAGAAATGGGTGGAAATTCTATAATGAGAAAAGCTGTGGCTGTCTCTATTATTTTTTTCGTGATTGGAATAAGTGTTATCCCATCAACTGCAAACATGATGATGGGAAAAGACGATACCACACCACCAATTACAACATGCACTCTTGATCCTCCTGAGCCTGATGGTCAGAACGGCTGGTACGTCAGCGATGTTACTATTACCCTGAATGCTACCGATAATGAGTCCGGAGTGAATATCACAAAATACCGAATTGATGAAGCAGCATGGGAAACCTATACAGAACCGTTTATCCTGAGTAACGATGGAGATGATATTTTAATCGAGTATTTTTCGATCGATACCGCAGGGAATAGCGAGTCAGCGAAGAATGCGACTGTGAATATCGACCAAACCATACCTTCCATTTTATTAGATTATACCGTGGAAGGAAATGCTTTGCGTGGCTATAAGATCATCTTCAACGCAACTGCGAGTGATAAAATGAGTAGCATGAACCGAGTAGAATTTTATTATAATGATTTTCTACAAGAAACAGTACTTGGTCAAGGCCCAGAGTATCTCTGGGTATGTTTTTGCCCAAAGTTCAGTGCTACAGGATTGATCCGCCATTTAGAGATTACCGATGATTACGTGAAATTCTATGCGATAGTAGTAAAAATAAGACATCTTTGGGATTTTTGGAATCATCTTACTAAAAAGGCGGGAGCTTACGATAATGCTGGGAACTCGAACTGGGCCGAGATTTATAGTCCCAGTCATCCAGTAGTTATCGAACCTGGTTTTTACCTCTTTCAGAACGTGACACTTACAAATAACTATACTGGTCATATAGGGAGGTTTTTTATTATGGCCACATTTAATAATATGAATGGAGGATAATCCATGAAAAGGAAATGGTTGGCGTTTGGAATCATTCTCTTGTTCGTTTGTGTTGCATTTAGTGGTTGTACTTTAAAAAATATATTAAGCCCTAAACCAAACATAAATGTTGTAAGCACACGATTCAATAACTCATTCTCTTCTGGGGAGTTTTTATGCGTATTAATAGATGTGAAAGTAACAAACCTTGGTGATGATGGAATTGCTGATGTCTGGGCTGAATTGAAACAAGATGGAAAGACCTATACGCAAAAAAAGGATGTCATTCTTGATAGTGGGTATAGCTGGATATTCACATTTTCCTTCTGTAATATTTCATCAATCAGGGATTATACGTATCGAGCATGGGTTGTCTGAAATTGTCGAATAATACAGAGGTAAATCAAATGAAAAGGAAATGGTTGACGATCGGAATCGTTCTCTTGTTGATTGGGATTACTGGTATACCGTCCACTGCAGAGGTGATGGGAAAAGACGATACCACGCCACCGGTGACCACCTGTGCTTTTGATCCTCCTGAGCCTGATGGTCAGAACGGCTGGTACGTCAACGATGTCACAGTGACGTTGAACGCGACCGATAATGAATCCGGAGTGAATGTCACCTACTACCGGGTTAATGCTACCCCCTGGGAGATCTACGCAGAACCCTTCATCCTCTCAAACGATGGATCTCATATTGTCATAGAGTATTATTCAGTGGACAACGCGGGGAATACAGAACCAACCAAGACGGTCACGTGCGCTATGGACCAAACAAAACCACAGTTGTTGCTCGATTACTGGGGAACGGTGACGAAGTTCTGCGGATGGGCTATCACGTTTTGCGCAACAGCAACGGATGCAACAAGCGGGATGAACCGGGTGGAGTTTTATTTTAATGACCTCTTGCAGGTCACTCTGGATGGCCCTGGACCGGAATATACATGGGATTATCCTTTCGCATATAAGGT
>JBAZLE010000111.1:0-7020 GCA_041650455.1 Thermoplasmatota archaeon
GGGCTATCTTAACTATACCATACAGAACGAGCTTTGTCAAGTAAAATCGTATAAGTCGTTAGTCTATTAGGTGTTTATGTCGAAAGGCACAGTCCGATCTTTCATTATGTCAATCAGTGCTGAGCCGAAAGTTTCATTACAGTCAATTTCAAATGTGGTTGGTATGGATGTTTCTCCGAACCAATCGACCGACAACACACCAGCCAGATAGTTTCTTTTCCCATCATAAAGCAGATGACTTATTTCCTTGAAAGAGTCGCCGTTTAAGATGATCTTCATGGTTGATCCCCTTTTTGTCTTAGATTGTCTCTTGCTATCCGGCGTTAAATGAACCCAAGATAACTCCCGTCTTCGTTCCGCGTTGAGCAATTCCGATCTGTTTGACCGTAACATCGTTTGGAGAAGAGCACCAGGTAAACTCCCCCCATCCGTTGATTCCCAACTCGAATTTCCGTCCTGAAGGATCGATCTTCTTGGCCGTTCGTCTCGTTCGGAGCAGCCACGATGATCGAATCATACGTGTCATAGCCGGTGTTCTTGGTTTGTGATAACAGGTAAAGATTCATGGTTGATCCCCCTCTTTCCGTGATTTCGGACAATCCGTTCCTGACGAAAAACAACGTTCTTCCGTACACGAACGATGCCCATATTCGATCTCTTCAAGCAATCGACTCCGAAGAGTTTTCACCTCTGCTTGGGTTGTTTGTAAAGAGCGTTCAAGCCAACCGATATACTGGCAATCTTCCGCGCAGTACGACCCGATTTGATTGGTACGTTCCAAATGAGTGAGAAATTCGGATTGAAATTTACGAGACATGGTTCATCTTCCTCTCGTTTCGAGTGATCTTCTTTGATCCGTTCTTCTATCAGGAACTATCAGATACTCTTACGGTAGATCGTCCGATCTTTTTGTCAGATCGTGCTTATTAAAGATCGTATTTGAATGTCCTGAATGTATAGTGATAACTTGGGCCTTCGGTTATGAGTGTCAAATTTTGTCACTCGATCTCACGTTACAGTTCTGACTGTCAACCGATGTCGATCTTGACGATCCGATGTCAGTCGATGTTACCCGATGTCAACAGATGTCAAACTCCTCTCATCATCAAGTGACAATTTTCGTCAGTGTATCATTTCGTTACACGTTGTTCTGACATTCCTGATGTTCGACGATCTGACCAAATGTACGTTCGACGGTCTGGCGTGTGATATGATTGATCAGTTCGTTCCAGTCCATCATCGGATCGTTCGGATTGATCCTCTTCAGGGATGTAATGAACGACTCTCGATTCAGGATCGAGCAGACGAGCGCCTTGAGCTTCTGACCATCTGTCGCATCTCGTTCTTTCATTGGGCGTCTCCTGTTCCGGCGTTACAGTTACAAAGCCACTGTACGGGCATTGTTCTGACTAAAAAACGGAAGCGGCGGGGAGGAACGATCTTTTGCAAGGGTTCATCGTTCAAATCCGCTTTCATCAGAATAACCCCGCCGCCTCCAAAGTTCATCAACTTAATCCGATCTTCCTCTGTCTGTATTCTACCTGACGTTGATCTCTTTGTCAAGTAAAAAACGATTTTTTCTCATAAATTTGTCCAGAGCGTGAGCGGGAGTCTTGGCTCGGAATATCTGATCTCCTTGCATGACAAAATTCTGCGTTTTGATATTCGTCACGGTGATCTTCAAGCACATCGACTCGTTCTGAACGACACTGACGGAATACTGATTCTTGTTCTCCGGATTCGCCTTCATCTTGATCCTTTCGTCAGATGTTCAGCAAGATCGTCCTTGCCAGATCACCATACCATGTGAATCTACCCACACCACTCGTAGAATGAGGCATATGATCCACGAGACGGAGAATACTCTGGTACTCATCCCCGTCAGCGTAGAGCATTTGGACGGCAGCTATCCCGATACGGTTTTTTGTGAACATTTCATTGGCTTGCTTAAAAATCTCCGTACCATGAAACTGTCTCTCAATTCCACCACTTAAAATAATGATAATCATTTCGTTCTCCTTCAGCAGATTTTCGTTCGAGGCGTCTGGTCGATCTGTCTTTCTAACTCGGTAATATCTTCCAGCAACGCCAGAAAGACCGGCTTGTAGCTTCTCAATCTCTCCAAATACGCCTCATACTGTTCCAAGTTCTTGCAGGACTTCATCTGATCCATCCTGCCTTTCAAGTACTTGCCCCGGCGAATCTTCTCACTCAACAGCAGATTCTTCTCGTTCAGACTTCTCACCAGTTCAACATAACGTTCGTGCATGATCGGCTCCTTTCAGTCTACCATATAGATCGTCCTTTGTCAAGGAGATTCTGCAATAAAAATTAGAATTTTAGTCGGAAAAAATAGATCAAATATTCGATATTTTCTACTTGACTAAGCATCATTCATGTAGTATACTAGGCCGCTTTTGATCGGAATGTAACGTTTGATCCCTTAACGAATTATATCGTGAATTTCATCACGATCTATCCTTCTTATCGTGAATAGAATCACGATTGGACGATCTGATGTTCTTTGATCTGATCTGACTTTTCTTCGATCTGATGTTTCAACTTTTCCACCTCGTCGATCAGAACGATCTGACGATCCAAAAGGTCCCGACAAACCTCCCCCAATTTTTTGATCTGACTGTTCGTCTGTTGGACGATATTGGTCAGTTCAATCGCCAGAGCGTCAATTTTCTTTGCGTTGATGTAGGGTGAAGCTGGTAAAGTCTTTTCAATAAAGGGACTTGCATGATCGTATACGGCTGGCATGAAGGCTCCTTTTCGTCCGTTATTTTATGAAAAGCTACAAGTCGTTTAGTCAGAACGACTTACAAATGTTCGAGAAAACACCCCCATATCTAACTACCACTTTCAAAAAACTATTCATCCTGGGGCAAGGAACCGACATCCAGCGAGGATCAGAATCGCCCACTTGACCCACTTTTGATCCATCTCGTCCAGCACATCATAATCGTTAGACGACGATAATCACGATTCGATGTTCCGCTAACGTCAGAACGTTCAATAAAGTTTTCTGTCTCAAGATCAGATTCGCGGAACGTTCTGACGATCTGATCAAATAAACGATCTTATTGATCAATTACGATCTCCACACTAACGCATGTGCGCACGTTACATATAACATTGGGAAAATTGTGCCGAAAGTGTAATATTATATTACATTATGAATATCAGAACGTTACTATTTATGACTGTCAGGACGTTGGTTGAAAGATTGGATGTTTTTTGATCGGAAAAATGTAGCGGGGATGGAACGTCTTGTATCAAATCCAGGATGATCGGACTGTCAGAATGTTGCTTGATCTTGTATCAAATCGGAACTTTCTGCCGCTTTGGTAGATAGAAGATACGTGACATAAGTGTAATATAATATTACTATGAAAATATAATAAAAATTCGTTCGTAGTTACTTGACAAACGACCAATCGTGGTGTATACTAGAGATAGAGAAGAGTGAAAGGGATCAAACGATGGATAAGTCCAAGAAACGATACAGAGTTCGGGTTCATCAAGTTCGAGAAGAGATCATGGACGTGTCGGTCGATGCGGAATCTCCCGAACAAGCGAAGAATTTGGCGGTTGAGTATGTCAAGTGCAAGAAGCAGCATGTCATTACAACACTTGCGGTCGTTCATTCGTGTGACAGTCAGAACGTCCAGACGTGGGACTAACGATAAAGGAGATCAAGATGGAGTCCAAGAAGGTCTACAAGGTTCATGTTCGTCGGGTTGAGGAACAGATTGTTCAGGTGTCGGTCGAGGCGACATCTCCGACCAAAGCGAAGCAACTGGCTGTCAAGTATGCCAAGTGTCAGGATCAGCATGTGTATGGAATTATTCGGCAAGAGGTCAGTTACGACAGTAAGATCGTTCAGACATGGGACTAACCATAAAGGAGAATGATGATGTTCGAGATTGAAAAGAACGTGCCGGTGCAACCCAAATATTTTGGTCGGGGTATTAGTTACCCTCTTCAGAATATGGAAATCGGAGATAGTTTTCTTGCTCCGATCACAAAATTGAAGTCTCTTTATGCGTGGTGCTCGAACTACGGAAAGAAGCACGGAAAGAAGTTTACCGTGCGTACAGTAAGTCCAGACGAAGTGCGGGTTTGGAGGATCAAATAATGTACTGGTTTCTTGTCGCGGGAATGATGATCTTGATGTTCTGGATTCTTTTTCGTTCGGAGAAGTAGAAGGAGTCGATCATGTGGTGGATCGGACTATATCTCCGAACGGGCTGGCGCATCTTTCTGATCTTCGAGGAGAGGATCAGACTGGCGTGTTCGACCTTTGTGCTCTGGCTGCTGGTCTGGAATCTTTTCTGGCTGGCTTGTGAGTAAGGTCTGGTGTTCACATTTACATGAACAAGGAGAATCAGATGAACATACCTCAGACTGTCAAGGCGAATGTTCAGCCGGATGTTTCGCGCTGGTTTGTCTGCAAGCATCATGGATATTTTGAAGCGTCTGAACCTCGATGCGTCAAATGTACGATTGATCCGGACGAGGCGATGATCAAGGAGGAAGAACAGATGAACTCGCATCCTGATTGCAACATTGTGATCAATCAGTTCGCCTATGATCTGGTCAATGAGATACTTCAGCCGACAGCCAATCGATATGAACAGACGGTCAAGATTCTTCAGGCTTTCCTCGACACGCTGGATGATCTGGGCTATATCAGGATCGTGCAGCCTAATCTGCCGGACCTTCCTGATAGTCCTCTTCGCTGCCCCGTCTGCTTGAAGAGACAGAGAAACAGTCCGAACGATGAAGCGTGTGAATACTGTACCAGTCAGATCGAAGCAGAGATCGATCTGGATGATCTGTAAATCAGATCGACAAAGGACTTAGAGGAGATTAGAGAAGAAATCGTTCAGTCTATCCTAATCTTGTGGATTAGATGATAGAGCGAAATGGGACGGGGACACATGCCCCTCGTTAGCTATGAGCGCGAAACCTGTCTCCCATACTGTAGGGTTTCCTGAACGATTTCTTTTTTTTTATCAGATTCTACTTGACAAAGCTCAATTCGTCAGGTATACTGAATGTACGGAAAGAAAGGAGCGTCAGATGAATTGCGAGTTTTGCCATGATGAGATGGAGAGTAACGAGGCGCTGAACTGCCAGAAATGCCACGCGACTCTCTGCAATACCTGTGCGGACGAAGAAGGCCGATGCCCAGCTTGCTCCGACCATCTGGATGAGTACATGGGAGAAGATCAGAATGTGAGAGGACAAGTCAGATCGAAAAAGACATATCGTGAATATCATCACGATATAGAACGTCCGAAGATCAGACTGTCGGATTATCGGAGACGCGATGGTGTGACTGTCCGAAGAGCAGTACGTTGAATGTCCGAAGATCAGATTGTCAGAAGGGGGGTACGTCAGATCGTCGAACGTCCGAACATCAGAAAGTCAGAATGTCCGAATGTTCGGAACATCAGAAGGTCAGATCGTTGAATGTCCGATCTACCGAAGGTCAGAATGTCAGAAAGTCAGAACGGGAGGGTCGTTAGGAATGTAGGAAATACCCCCACTCCGTATAGGGTGCTGCGGCTTAGTAGTAAAGTCATATACGTTCAAAAATTCGATCTGACAAAAGGAGATCATCCGATGAACAAGAAGCTCTGGATTGTGGAAGAAACACTCAGAATCAACTCTGGACGTTACTCATGTCCGCTCCTTCCTTCTGTCTGTACGACGAGGGCGCAAGCACGGAAGATTCGTCTAAACTATATCTCGGACATTGGTTATGAACCGTCTGATCTTTGGGTCGTCCAGTACGTTCGTAAAGGCCGTTCTGACTGACGGTTAGAACATTTTGGACTTTGTCTTGAGGAGTGGTGCCCATGTCGATCTTGACGAATAACGAACGGTATCATCTGGCGAAGGTTCGTACAACGCCCGATCAAGCAAGAACGATCCGAAAGAGAAATCTCGCTCTGTTGGAGTTCTTGGAGAAGATCAATACGAGCTTGGAGGAAAACAACTTTACTCTGGCTTGGAACGAACAGGCTTCTTATGGGGGTCGGGTCGGTTGTCCGCATTGTTCGCCCGCTTTTGCCTGTAAGACCTGTGCGTGGAATGTTCTGGCTAAAGCCGATGTGTCGTTTCGTTCTTATACCTGTACTCGTCAGACATTCGGTCGGATCAGTCTGAACGATCTGGATGGCTTTCGGTTCTGTAAAGTACATTATGGAAATGATCGAGAATTTGTCACGTTCTCCATTCCTTGTTCATATCCTTTTCGTTCTGAAGAAGAAAGACAATCCTTCAAGGCTGTCGTTCGATATGAAATTACCGCCTGTCGGATATTCTTGCTGGGTCATATCGAATGGGCGAATCTCGTTCTGGACAATCAGACCGTTGCGGGGGAAGAAAAAACGACAAGCACCTAGAGGGTTCCTGACGAAAAAAATTTCCGCCCCAAAAATCGAATCGGAAATTGGTCGAAAAAAGCCTATTAAAGAAAGGCGTCAAAATGGCCGACTTGCATATCGCCTCACCCGAAGAGATGGCTCTGGCCGTTCAGTGTGAACGAGAGCGCGACAATCAGAAAAAGATCAGCCAGTTTCTCTGTTACATCCAAGATCGTCTGATGCGATCTCTTCGTAGCGATGGTTCTACCTGTATTCAGATCGATCTGACTAAACCGATCTTATTCGTCGAGGACTTACAGACGGTCGAACGCAAGATCGATCCAGCCATCGTTCCGTCCGTGTTGGAGCTTCTGAAACAGTCTGGTTGGAAAACCGATTGGGTGGGTGAAGGTAAACATATCCTTCAGATCAGTTCGGCCAGACCGATCAAACTTTGACAGGAGTATCCGTGTGGATGATCGAGAAGAAACTGACCGGTCAGGATGGTCTGTATACGTGGCATCCTACGACGATCAGATGTAAGACGGCTAAAGACGCGAAACTGCAACGTCTGAAGCTACTGAAATATCTCGAATGTAGCTATAAGACGCTTCGGGTAGTTGAACGATCAGGAAGG
>JBAZLE010000112.1:0-6888 GCA_041650455.1 Thermoplasmatota archaeon
GTTATGTGGGATATCTCTGTTACTGATGATATTGGTAGAGTTAGATTTCAAGCTGGACCAAAATATTCTGATGCAGCAATAGATGAGATAAGATGGTCAAAGATTGTGAGATCTGATGATTGGATTAAAACGTCCTATAATACAATGAATAATCCATCGAGTTTCTTTAGTATTGATCCTGAAGAATCTGCGCCATAATATTGAATGGGGCAAAGAGAAACTTTTTACCCCTCCAGCGATTCCCCTTTGATGTACTATGAAACACGCAGTCGTCTACCATGAGGATTTTAACAAATATGATCTTGGTACGGACCATCCACTGATTGGTGATAAACCACGGAAGATTATGGCTTACCTGAAAGAAACAAGCCTGCTTTCTGAGTTCCAGGTGTTTACCCCAAAAAAAGCGAATGAGGCTGATTTACTCAAAGTCCATGCCGCTCCATACGTCGAGCATATCAAACAACTCAGTCAAACCGGGGGATGGCTCTCCGAGGATACCCCCGCTCCAAAAGGTATTTTTGAGATAGCAAGCCTTGCCACTGGTGGAAGTATGTGCGCTGGTGAAAAACTCTTCGAGGGTTTCCAGATTGCGGTCAACCCCCTGGGTGGGTTTCATCATGCAAGCAAAGGGCATTCCTCTGGATTCTGCTTCTTCAACGATATTGCGGTCGCCATCGAATACCTCCGGCGGCGCCATCAGCTGAAACGGTTCATGATCATTGACGTAGACGTCCATCATGGGAATGGTACGCAAGACATCTACATCGATGATAGCACGGTGCTGAACCTGTCGTTTCATCAGGACGGCCGGACGCTCTACCCTGGAACTGGAGGCGTAGAGACCCTGGGTAGGGAGGATGCTTCCGGCTATACGATTAACCTTCCGTTGCCCCCCGGCACCGGTGGCATCAGTTATCTGCATGCATTTCAGGAAATCGTCCCCCCCGTCACCAGAGAGTTCAAACCGGATATCATTCTCTATCAATCCGGTGTTGATACGCATCATTCTGACCCCCTGGCGGACCTCAATCTCACCTATCAGACGTATTATCATCTCGCAAAACAAGTAGCGGAGCTCTCGAAGGAAACCTGTCAAAAACTCCTTGTCCTCTTAGGGGGTGGATATAATAGTATCGCCTGTATCAAATCCTACTATAATGTCTTCTGTGGACTGCTTGAAAAACAAGAATATCTTGAGGCGGAGGAGATACCAGATACCGACCCTGAGGCAGTAAAACTTGTTGTGTCCCAGCTGAAAGCGTCCTTACGAGAGTATTGGACAATGTAATTTTTTGTGATTCGATAACCAAATCTTTATCTAGCAACCTCGAATACGGGTTAGTTGGTTTTAACCTACATATGAAGAAAAAAAATGAGTTTTTCTACTCATGAGGTGTTTTTCATGACAAAACAACAAACCATGATGCAAACAAAAAATACTAAGAAAAAAACAACAATGAAAAGTATTGATGGAAACACTGCTGCTGCTCACATCGCCTATGCGTTTAGCGACGTCGCTGCTATCTACCCTATCACCCCTTCGTCTCCTATGGGCGAAGAGGTGGACGCGTGGGCTGCGTATGGACGGAAAAATATTTTTGACCAGGTGTTGAAAGTATCCGAGCTACAGTCCGAGGGAGGTGCTTCTGGTGCCGTGCATGGAGCGCTCTCCGCTGGTGCCTGTTCGACGACCTTTACCGCATCACAAGGATTATTACTCATGATTCCTAACATGTATAAGATAGCAGGGGAATTAATGCCCTGCGTGTTTCATGTCAGCGCGCGTGCTATTGCAGGACAGGCGCTGTCGATTTTCGGTGACCATCAAGACGTCATGGCAGCTCGTGCAACCGGGTTTGGGATTCTGTCGTCGAACTCCGTCCAAGAAGTCATGGACCTTGCCTTAGTCGCCCATCTTTCCACATTGCAGGCGAGTGTGCCGTTTCTCCATTTCTTCGATGGGTTCCGCACATCCCATGAGATCCAGAAGATTGAGATGATTGACTATGAGGATATCAAGAAACTCGTCAACTGGGATGCTATTAAAAAACATCGACAGCGAGCATTGAATCCTGAGCATCCTCATCAGCGCGGAACTGCACAAAACCCTGACATCTATTTCCAATTAACGGAAGCGGCTAATGCGTTCTATTCAAAGGTCCCTCAGCTCGTTGAGGAAGAAATGAAAAAAGTCTCAGAACTCACCGGTCGGACCTATCATCTGTTTGATTATATTGGTGCACCTGATGCAGATCGAGTCGTCATCATGATGGGGTCCGGTGGTGAGATTGTTGAAGAAACAGTCGGGTACCTCAACAATAAAGGTGAGAAAGTCGGATTGATCAAAGTCCGTTTATACCGCCCGTTCTCCGTTGATCATTTTCTGAAAGTATTACCGAAAACAGTGAAAAAAATCGCGGTGCTTGACCGTACAAAAGAAACGGCAGCGTTCGGAGAGCCATTGTATCTTGATGTCTGCAGTGCACTTTTTGACAATAACCTGCATCCCTTGGTGGTAGGTGGCCGATATGGACTTGGTTCAAAGGATTTTACCCCAACCATGGCAAAAGCAGTGTTTGACAACTTGAAGCTTCCTTCTCCAAAGAATCATTTTACTGTGGGAATCATCGATGATGTCACCCACACCTCACTGCCTTTAGGTGAACAAATTGACACCGCACCGGAAGGATTGATTCGCTGTAAATTCTGGGGTATTGGTGGGGATGGAACCGTTGGTGCAAATAAGGATGCGATCAAAATCATCGGAGATAACACCCCGATGTATGTCCAGGGATATTTCGCGTACGATTCGAAGAAATCTGGCGGGGTCACCATGTCGCATCTCCGGTTTGGAAAATCACCGATTCACTCCTCTTATCTTATTGAAAAAGCGGACTACATCGCGTGTCATCAACCATCCTATGTCGATAAATATGATCTTCTTGAAGGGATCCGTACGGGAGGAACATTTGTCCTGAACTGCCCCTGGCGCTTGGAGGAGATGGAAACCTGTCTCCCGAACTCCTTAAAAAAGACCATCGCAGAGAAGCAGCTGAAATTCTACACGATTGATGCAGTGAAAATTGCTGAGGAAATCGGTCTAGGTGGTCGTATCAACATGGTGATGCAAACCGTGTTTTTCAAACTCTCAAACGTCCTCCCTATCGAGGATGCACTTCATTATCTGAAAGATGCGATAGCGAAAACCTACAGCAAGAAAGGCCAGAATGTCGTTGAGATGAACTGGAAGGCAGTCGACGTATCACTCGCTGGTCTGCAAGAAATCCACTATCCGTCCTCATGGAAGACTGTTCAACCTGATCAACCGGTGAAGAAGCAGCAACCCGAGTTCATTACCAAGGTCATGTGCCCGATGCTTGCTCAGCAAGGAGATACTCTTCCGGTGAGTGCGTTCACCCCTGGAGGATTTTTCCCGTCGGGGACTACGAAATACGAGAAACGTGGTGTCGCTATCAATGTTCCTGAATGGCTCATCGATAAATGTATCCAATGTAACCAGTGTGCTATGGTCTGCCCCCATGCCGCGATTCGACCTGTGCTCTTGACTCAAGAGGAAATGCAGAAAGCACCCAAAGGGTTTACTGCGAAAAAAGCAATAGGTAAAGAAGCGGGAGACCTTTTCTTCCGAATTCAGGTATACACCGAGGATTGCATGGGATGCGGGAACTGTGCAGACATCTGTCCTGCGAAAGAGAAAGCCTTGGTGATGAAACCCATCGCGACGCAGATGAGTACACAAATCCCCCATCAACACTACACGGAAAAGATTCCTGTTCGATCTGGTGGGTTTGATAAATTCACTGTCAAAGGCTCCCAATTCCAACAGCCACACCTTGAGTTCTCTGGAGCATGTTCTGGGTGTGGGGAAACACCGTATTTGAAGACGATCACCCAGCTTTTTGGTGACCGCATGATCATCGCCAACGCCACAGGTTGTTCCTCCATTTGGGGTGGTTCAGCCCCATCAGTGCCGTTTACAACAAATGAGAAAGGCCATGGTCCCGCATGGGCGAATTCCTTGTTTGAGGATAACGCGGAGTACGGGTTCGGGATGGTACTTGCGACCACACAACGTCGGGCAAAACTCGCTGACCTTATCACCCAGGCCGCTCAGGAAACCCAGGGTGCGTTACAGGATGCGTTCCGTGGGTGGCTACAAAACATGTATGATGCAGAGAAATCGAAAGAGTTCGGTGAAACGATTAAAACCTTGCTTGAGAAGAATCACCCTGGAGAATTGTTGAATCAGATCTGGGAATCTCGTGATATGCTGACGAAGAAATCTATTTGGTCTGTTGGTGGAGACGGTTGGGCGTATGATATCGGGTACGGTGGTCTAGATCATGTACTCGCGATGAACGAGGACATTAACATCTTAGTTCTTGACACAGAGTTATACTCCAATACTGGGGGTCAGTCTTCTAAAGCGACCCCGATTGGATCGATAGCGAAATTCGCGGAGTCCGGGAAAAAGACCAAGAAAAAGGATCTCGGACTGATTGCGATGACTTATGGATATGTCTATGTCGCCTCGGTGGCCATGGGGGCGAATAGGAATCAGTTCCTGAAAGCGATTAAGGAGGCAGAATCGTACCGGGGTCCCTCCCTGATTATCGCGTATGCACCCTGTATCAACCATGGGATTAAGGCAGGGATGGGCAAGACCCAGGAAGAAGAGAAACGTGCGGTGGAATCTGGCTATTGGCCCCTGTATCGCTATGATCCTCGCCTTGCTGTGGAGGGGAAAAACCCGTTCCAGCTTGACTACCAACCACCGAACGGTACGATCCATGAGTTCCTCATGGGAGAAGTACGCTATGCGGCCTTGGTCAAGACATTCCCTGAAGAGGCGGCAAAATTACATAAACAACTAGAGGAAAGTACTGTCAGTCGCTATAAAGCCTATAAAAACATGGCGGAACAGAACCCTGAGATGATTTAACGGGATTTTCCCTTTTTTTTCCTTTTTTTTTCGGAGAAAAATCGTAGTGGCGATAGCTATATATAACTGCCTCTGGTTTCGGGGCTACGGTGCCCAAAAGCGTTTTATATGGAGGGAAACACAATGAATGGAGCAAAACTTGATAAAATCTTCAAACCAAAAAGCATCGCCGTGGTTGGTGCAAGTGATACCATCGGATCTGCGGGATATCGTATTTTTCGAAATCTTATCGGATCAGGATATGAAGGTGTCGTATTCCCGGTGAATACAAAACGTGAAAGTGTCCAAGGAGTTCAAGCGTATCCATCTATCAATGATGTTCCGAAAGTGGTTGATTTAGCGATTATTGTGACACCAGCCTCCGTTGTCTGTGACATCGTTGAACAATGTGGCATCCGAGGTATTAAAGGGATCCTTATAATCTCTGCAGGGTTTAAAGAAATCGGACCTGAGGGAGTCGCAAGAGAAAAACGGCTTCTTGAACTGAAGAAAAAATATGAGCTGAGTATCGTCGGACCGAACTGTGTCGGCTTCATCATGCCGTTCCTGAATTTGAATGCTACCTTTGCCGGTTCCATGCCCGCAAAAGGCTCAATTGCCTTGCTTTCTCAGAGTGGCGCGGTCTGCGGTGCGATTCTTGATTGGGCTGCCGCAGCGAACGTCGGGTTTAGCTCGTTCGTCTCCGTTGGTTCCATGCTTGACGTTGATTTTGGTGATCTGATCGATTATTTTGGAATGGACATTCATACCAGAAGTATTGTGCTGTATATCGAATCGATTACGGAAGCTCGGAAGTTCATGAGTGCGACCAAGGCGTTCGCACGAGCAAAACCAATTATTGTGATTAAATCCGGTCGGTATAAAGAAGGAGCAAAAGCAGCGTCGTCCCATACCGGGGCGCTTGCTGGTGAGGACACAATTTATGAGGCGGCTTTCCGCCGGTCTGGCGTCGTCCGTGTCATGGATATCATGGATTTATTCAATTGCTCCTCGATTCTTGCCAAACAGCCACGTCCCACGGGGCCGAACATCGCGATTGTGACCAACGCCGGGGGACCTGGTGTCCTGGCGACCGATTCCATTGTCGAGAAGGGCGGGAAATTAGCGCAACTCTCTCCGGAGACCATGGAGAAACTCGACAAAGTGCTCCCGTCACATTGGAGCCATGCGAACCCAGTGGATATCATCGGAGATGGTGATGAGGAACGCTACCAGAAAGCAATCGAGATTTGCCTTGAAGATAAGAACATCGATGGATTACTGATTTTATGTGTTCCTCAGGTCATGGCGGATCCAAAGAAACTCGCGGATCGGCTTGTGGATATCGCACGGAAATCGACCAAACCAATCCTGACCTCCCTCATAGGCGAGGCAAGTGTGTATCATGCACGAGAAATCCTGAATCACAACAATATCCCGACGTACGCATCCCCTGATGAAGCGGTTGAGTCGTATATGTATTTGTACCATTATGAACGGCACTTGGCTCAACTCTATGACACTCCTGAAGAACTCGACATCCAAACACCGGCGCATACGGATATCATCAAAAAAATATTAGATGCCGCTACCAAGGAGAAACGAACCTTGCTCAATGAGAGTGAAGCAAAAACATTCCTGGAACTCTACGGGATTAAAACTACGAAACCGATGATTGCGGAAAATGAAGACCAAGCAGTCCAAGCGGCAGAGAAAATCGGGTACCCTGTCGTCATGAAGATCTTATCTCCCCAGATTACCCACAAAAGCGATGTCGGTGGCGTCGTTCTTGATTTACGCTGTGGGCCTGATGTGAAAACCACCTTTAAAGCGATGACGAAACGAGCGAAAGAGAAAGTCCCGAACGCTACGATCCTAGGAGTCACGATTCAGAAACAGGTGAAAAGCTATGGGTACGAGTTGATTCTCGGGTCGAAAAAAGA
>JBAZLE010000113.1:0-6697 GCA_041650455.1 Thermoplasmatota archaeon
TCCAGACTTCCGTGTGGCTTTTCAACCCGTATTTCTTTATCAGTTCTCGTTCTGATTTGATCCTGGTCTCTTTCCAAGGGTGCAAGGGGGTCTCATATTTCTTTCGTGGGAACTTCTGACTGCTCATTTATACCACTCCTATTTCTCCTTGGCTTTTTCTTCTTTGCCCCCGGCGGATGCGGGTGCTTCCCGTCGTTTTGAGACGCCTAATGCTAACCCTCTTCGTCCATTGGAGCTGGTGCGCTGTCCTCGTACTTTCAGACCAACCTCATGGCGTACTCCACGGTAGGATCGTATCATTTTCATCATGTTAATGTCATCCCGAAGACGAGAGGTCACATCGGAGCTGATCAAATGTATATCCTCACCGGTGTAAGAATCCTTCCGGTAGTTCAGCATCCATGCTGGAGCGTATTCATCGATGTTTTCCAGGACTTCTTTGAGTTTCTCGATCTCTGGTTCTGGGAGGTTCCCGAATTTTATCTTGCGGTCCACCCCAGCGGTGTCCGTGATAAACGTGGCCATATGTCGTCCGATGCCTTTTATCTGGGTCAGACCTTGGACGATGTTGTTTTCCCCGTTGATATCGGTGTTGACCAGGCGGACGATATAATTGAAATTCTCATCGTGTTCTTTTTTCTTTGAAGGTTCTTCCCCCTCTTTGGCAGTTTGTTTTCCTTTCTTCTCCTTTTTCTTCTGCTGATCTGGTTTTGCTGCTGGTTGTCCTGGTGTCGTTGTGTCGGTGCGTTCCGGGGTTTCTTTTCCCTCCGATGACCGAGCCTCCGCTGGTTCTTTTGGTGTTTGATGTTTTTTTTCCTCTGGTGATTTTTCATTTTCTGCCAAGATGATACCCCGTTTTTAGTGTACAGACTCTTTCTCTTAGTACTTTGAATACTACAAGAAAGTATTGCCAATAATAAAAGAGGCTATATTTAAGGGTAACCCTTAGGTAGGAGGCTGAGTGAATTTTCGGTGATGACTGCTGCGTTGGACCGGGGGTGGTTTTCTTTTTTTTCATCGCAGGTATGAGCTTCTTACCGTAATGGATAAATGCAATGAATCTATCCTGCTTAGGAGGTTAGGTGCGTATGCCGAAAACAGACTGGACATCGATCGAAGAGATTTTGACAGGAGATCATACGGGAAAAACCGTTCAAGTTCGTGGATGGATATACCGGACGCGGAGCAGTGGAAATATCGTGTTTATGAGCCTGCGGGATGTTACCGGGGTGCTGCAGGCGACCGTGAAACGAGGGAATCTGCCGGAGAGCGAGTTTGAGGATGCGCTCAAAGCACTCATTGAATCGTCTGTGCAAGTCACGGGGGTGGTTAAGGAAGATAAACGTGCTCCAGGTGGGTACGAGTTACAGGTGACGAATCTGACGATTGTCAACTTCGCAGAACCATTCCCAATTACCAAAGATCAGAGCCCGGAGTTCCTGCTGGACCAGCGGCATCTGTGGATCCGGTCGCGGAAGCTGACCTCGATTCTGAAGGTGCGTTCCACGGTAGTCGGTGCGATCCATGCGTTTTTCCGAAACCGGGGGTTTTATGAGTTTGACGCACCGGTGCTGCAGCCGAACCAATGCGAGGGTGGCTCCACACTGTTCGAGGTGAAATATTATGAGGAGAAAACCTACTTGTCACAGTCCTGGCAGCTGTACGCGGAAGCCGGGATTTTCGCGCTTGAGAAGATCTACAACATGGGGCCGACGTTCCGGGCGGAGAAGTCAAAGACCTCCCGGCATCTGTCTGAGTTCTGGATGGCGGAGATGGAGGCAGCCTGGATGGACCTTTCCGATGTCACCTCGGTAGCAAAAGAGGAAGTCCAGTATATCCTTGCTCAAGTATTGGAGAAAAACAAGGGGGATTTAGAGCTGCTAGGTCAGGATGTGGCAAAACTGCAGCAGATCGCGACTGCCGAGTTTCCCACCATCACCTACACCGAGGCGCTGCTGATCTTAAAAGAGAAGGAAGGGATGGACATCGAATGGGGAAAGGACCTGCGGACCATCGAGGAGGATAAGCTGATGAATCATTTCACGACCCCGGTGGTGGTGACCAATTATCCGTTAGAGATCATGGCGTTCTACAAACCAAAGGATGAGAAGGACCCACGGACTGCGTTGTGTTTCGATATGCTCGCCCCCGAAGGCTATGGGGAGATTATCGGCGGGTCGCAGCGGAGCACGGATATCGCAGCGATGACCGAACGACTCAAAGAGATGGGGGAAAGCGTACAGAATTACCAGTGGTACTTTGATTTACGACGATTCGGTTCTGTTCCTCATTCAGGGTACGGTTTGGGGGTGGAACGACTGATTGCCTGGATTTGTAAGGCGGAGAATATCAAAGATACGATCCCGTTCCCTCGCACCTTGCTGCGGTTCAGACCATAACAAAAGTGGTTGGTATGAAAACACGAGTCCATGTCCTGATCTCCGGGAGAGTGCAAGGGGTATGGTATCGGGCGAGTACCAAGCAGAAGGCAGATGAGCTAGGGGTTACCGGGTGGGTGAGGAACACGCCGGAGGGGAACGTCGAGGCGGTGTTCGAGGGGGAAAAGACAAGAATCGATGAGATGATCGCCTGGTGTTGGATCGGTCCGCCTATGGCGAATGTGACGGACGTAAAGATGTTGCCGTTCCACAGCGATGAGACCTATACGAGTTTTGTTGTATTGTATCGATAAATAGCTGATTTTTAGAAGGGGAGAGAGAGGAACAATATGAAAAAAAGATAAGGGGATACCTCTCTTCCCTCCTCACAATCCCGCGGACATTCGCTGTCACTATTTAAAGATATTTCAACACGTGTTAACACGGGACATCTTTTATGTTTTATGAAAATAAATTAGAAGATTTTCCAGATTCGAATTGATATACTGGCGGAATTATTTGCTAAATCATAGGCAATGACTGTGAGAGTATAGGGAAACAAGGAAACTCGCTCATCCCACCGCCAACTGTATGTATTATTTTCACCAGTATAATCTTTACCTTTCAATTCATTGTCGATATAAAATTCTACCTGTAACATCCCAGAACCACTATCAACAGCAGAGACCACAACTGTTATTGGACCAATCACAATTATCGTAAAAATTTGGGACATAGAGTGTGGTTTATCCCACAAGTAAAGAAATCCCCTTTTTGGTTTTAAAATCTGAACATCAGGGGGTGTCCCATCAATGACTATTGTAAAAGGATCTGACCATTCACTTTCCGCACCATATGAATCCTTCAATTTCACCAGAATTTCATAGACTCCTTCACTTGACCAGGCATGGGTGGCACAGATTTCCACTCCTGATGCATATGGTCCCAGCCAACCACTCGAGGTATCATCACCCCAATCCCAGAGACAGAAGACATCGTCAGCTTCAGGATCGATGACCGTGATGCAAAATGTGTAATTTACACCAGGTCGTCCATATAACGGACCAGAGATGTTCCCACCAGAGGGTGGCTCATTAAAATTTTGAGAAAAATAAATGCTGGGTTGGTACTCATTACAAAACATCGACCTGCAAGAATCTGATATCTCCGTATCTACAGCTTCTAAAGAGCTCCCACCAATTGGTGTGAAACAGAGTAAAAAGAAGACTACTCCAATACAGCTTCCTTTCAGAATATCTCTATTCGTCAAACCTACGCCCCCAAATACGAATTAAAAATATCTGTATCTGTATTTAAATCTTGCTTCATCAGTATTTAAGAGGGAAAACAAAAAAATATGGTAACAAAACAAACAAGAGAAACAGGAATAGCTTACGTTTTTACTACTTTGTCTCGTCTTCAGGTTCTTCTTCGGATTCCTCTTCAGGCTCTTCTTCCGGTTCTTCACCTTTTTCTTTCTTCTCTTTTTTCTCTTTTTTCTTTTCTTTTTCTTCCTTCTTTTTCTCTTTTTCCTCTGCTTTTTCCTCGATATGTTTATTTTCTTTAACGATCCCGCCTTGGAGGACACGGATCCGGGCGCTCCACGCATGAATCTGATCGTCATGTCGCTTCTTTTTGATGTTATACTCCGCTTTCGTAATCTTCTTGCTTTCACATTTTTCTTCTAGCTGAGCGATTTTCATTTGCTCTTTTTCGATTTTCTTCTGCAGCTTTGCGATGTTTCTTTCCAACCGTTCAATGAAGCCCATACTTTATTCACCTTTTTTTCTTGTGCCAGACGCCATGGAACAATACGAGCGACGCATCCACAATAAGCAGGGGGCTTATATAATTTTCAGGTCACCAAACACGCAAAAAAAAAAACTCATGATGACTACTGGTTAGAACAAGGGTGTTTGCCCCGTTTTCATCTGAAGCTCTGGGTACGAAAACGGCTGGGACACCTCAGGCACATTCGGATTCCGCTGCCGGGAGGTGATCAACCGGGAGATGGTGTACGCCTCCATAAGCCGTTCATCGTACGGGACGAGCAATGCCTCAGCCGTCTGCTTGTTTAAGGAAGGATCGAGCCAGTTTCGCTCCTGGTCCTTTGGAAGGATCACCGGCATGCGTTTCTTCTTGTTATGGATCCGCTCCATCAGCGGGTTTGCTTTCGTGGTAATCACCGTGTAGGTCTGCAGCGTCTCTGTGGTGGTAGGGTCCTTCCAGGCATCCCAGAGGCCTGCCATCGCGAACGGCTCGTGATTTTTCAACCGGATGTAGTACGGGTAATTTCTCCCCTCAACCTCCTGCCATTCAAAGAACCCATCCGCAAGCACCAGGCAATGCTGCTTGTCTGCCGCATGTCGAAACGAGGGTTTCTCAAAGATGCTCTCCGCCCGAGCGTTCATGGTTTTCAACCGGATTTCCCCCGCAGTCTTGTGGTCCTTGACCCAGAATGGGATCAATCCCCAGGTGAACAACTGGATCTGCGTTGGATGTTGATCCGTAACAACCGGAAGTTTTGGCAGGTCGAAACTGGAGGCATGATACTGTCGTTTGAACGGCACCTCTTCCAGAAACACCGCAGAAAACCGTTTCACCAACGAATCAGGACCAGGGACCGAGTACCGATAACACATAGGTATCCTTCATGTCGTATGGAACTAGGTGTTTTTCTTCTTTTTCTCTTCCTCTTGTTCCTGTAACGGATAGATGTTCTTCCAGGCGTTCTTTACCCGCTGCCCAAATGAGGTCATAGATCAAGAAACGATGGTTTTGTTTTTATTATTCAATGGGAGATGAGTGAAAGTATTTGCTCCTCGGTCTGAGAGGGAAATCTAGGTAACAACAATCATCAGGGCTCGCAGATGATTTCGATGGTGACGTACACCGGGTCTCCATGTTGGGTGTAATCATCAGCCTTGTAGGGGGTAAAGGAAAGCGTGATGCTTTCGGTGCCGTTGAAATCAACAGGGGGAACCACGGAAAGAACAATCTCGTTGCTCATATTTACCTCTAAAACGACTTGACCGGGGATATACGTAATCCAACCCCCAGGGAGACCCTCCACAATCTCTATCTTTACAGCAGTCCGTGCGTTCCCATGATTCGTGATATTAATCGGCAGATACGAGGTGTTCCCCGGTGTCACATTCAAATGATCGCTCGCGGGGACAACGATGATATGAGGGAGGTATCCTGGCAAAAAACATATGGTAAAAGTTTGGTCAAATCCGTTCACAAAAGGCAGGAGACCAAACGGACCATACAAGGTATTTACCGATGCATGAATCCGGACGTACCCTAACGCATAGGCAGGAGCATGCTCGTCCACTGCGACTGCCAATGTAACAGTTTGTTCTTCGATATTGCCCGTGATGGGAAACTGCAGATGGGTTTCCGAAAGGGAGGCGGTACACCAGGTTGGGATCTCTCCAATCTCCAATGTGACCGTCACCGATTGCTGTGTTGCACGGCAATACAGCAGAATGAGTTTTCCAACATAAAGAGAGCCAAGGACCGTTAGATAGGATATCGTAAGATTCACGTTCCGAGGTGGCCCCCCTGGTACAAGGGGATGCTGCGTGCTATTGGCATCCCATGAGAAATGGAGGACGCTATGCAGACCAAAACCACCCCATAAGATAGCTGAGCTGCTCAGAGCGGTTGTGCTATTTTGCATGGATGAGAAAGATGATACCGTCATGTCTTTCTGTGCGGTTGTCGGAATGACACTTGCTCCAATTAAGAAAAAAATGAATACAATCGTAAGTTTTGTTCGATTCATCAACTTTCCCCCACTACGTATTAAATAATATGTACATTATTCCCCCTTAAATACATATCCCTTGAACATTTTTTTCACAAAATAAAGAGCAAATCGATGATTCTTATCAAAAAATTTAAGACAACCCATATGATATGTTCTCGCGAGGAGACGGAGAGAGATGACCTATATCTGTCGGTGGTGTGAGAACAATTTTGAAGAAACAAGGAAAAAAGAGGAGATAGAACCAATGTATCGAGATGGGATCCTGTGCTGTCCTCGTTGTGGCAACATCACCTATGGGTTTTTAGTATACAAACCAGAGAGATGAGAGGATCACTGCGTTGAACACAGAACACCTCCCAGAAAATACAGCCTCTTGTGTTTGCTCATCATTCATACGAATTGAAATAGATTTTTCAAGAAGAAGTATTAGCGATACTGAGCGACGCGGTGAACATCGGAGACATCATCAGGGTGGTCGATAGTACGCGATAATAGACCCATACCCTGTTTGTCCGACCAAGGAATAATTATCAAACGAATGCGG
>JBAZLE010000114.1:0-6600 GCA_041650455.1 Thermoplasmatota archaeon
AGAACTCCCCTCAGGTTCTACGAACTACTCGCGTGATGGCCTCTCAGAATTCCTCGCTGATGGCGTCATCATTCTCAACCTTGACCCTACGATGGACAGACGGAAACTGGCAGTAATGAAAATGAGAAGCACGAAACATACACTTCGACCACAGAACATCGAAATTGGCAAAGGCGGCATACAGCTCATCTAAATTATGTTTCGTTACAGACCACCAAAAGAACTCCGAGCGCTCTTTATTGTCCACTACGCTCCTTTACTGCTCATCATCCTCATTGGACCCCTCACCGCCTATTATGGTGTCTGGGAAATCCCCTTCCCAAAACTTCCCACCATTCTTCTGGGTTGTACTATCTTCTTACTAGGAACGTATGTGTATTTTAAATGGGAGATTTTCTGGCACAAGACCTACACGGGTCAACTTGTGACCGGGGGGATTTTCCAATACATTCGACACCCGCATTACACCTCTGTGCTCATCGTCGGTTTTGGTCTTGCGTTGTTTTTCTACTCCCTAGCTGCATTTGGTATCGCCCTCATCGCCATCCCCATTATGATTTGGAGTATCCTTGATGAAGAAAAGCTCTTAACAAGACAATATGGTGAGCCGTACCGAGAGTATATGAAAAAGGTTCCTTGGAGAATGATTCCAAAATTGTTTTAGCTCCCACTCCCGCGGTTTCAGACGTTCGTTTTTTAACATTCAATTCTAGGAGGAAAAAATTGTCTTCTTCTGAACACCAGATAAATCAGGTAGGTACAGAGTATCGTTGAAACGATCAATATGACAAGAATCCAAGGCCAATCGATAAGATCGTTTATTCTCCCAATACCAAAAATTGTCGCTAAGGTGTTCGGCACCATCCCCGCTGTTGCAAGGACCGCAAGCCAGGTAGCGATAAAGGCCAACCGATTATTCAACATCGTCAATTGATTGTTATAAATCGTCTGCAACACTTCGAGCCCCGAGGCCAGGACTTCGCTCATATGTTCACTAAGGGCAATCTGACGGTTGATGTCGTCCCCGAGGATTCCAATACGCTGAAGAAGTTTCTGATTATCGGTAATGGTTTCTGCATCCCCGTATCGTAACGAGTTAATCACATCCCAAGATGCCCACAGGGTGTTCAGATAGGTGATGAGTGCATGCTTCATCTGATAAATCTCATTCCCAATTTCTGCCCGTGGTGCCTTAGGGTCCACCATGTATTTCCCAAGCTCATCACCTTCTTCTTCAATCATCCGCAGACCATTGAAATTCTTCTCGTTGTTCTCGTCAATAATCCGAGTCAAGAGAATCGTAAGACGGTCGTTCCAAAGTAAGTCTTGTCGGATTTTCTTCATGAAGATATCAGCATATCGGTATATTTTTTGTAAACGAATGACTCCTTTGGGATGAATCGTAAGGACCAAATTCTTCCTGACAAAAATAAGAAGGGGATAGACTTTTACATCAAACTTATCAACCCGTACTGCTGGTAACATTAACCCGAGTTCTGTGTCTAAATCCTCATAGGCGGAGTATCGATCAGAAAGGACGCTTGCGACCAGTTGTAAACTAAATTTCAGGGAAGTCGCAATCACAAAGCTCTCCTCGTTGATGTTGTCAACCGTAAAATCCATCCATTCGAGTGCATCTTCCTGTAAATGTCCGATAATTTCAGAAATATCATCGCTTTCTTTTTTTGAGGCGATGCCGTCTTTCGCGAGTGAAACGTAAAAAGCACTCTTTTGTGTCTTTTCCGCTTCTCCCATACGTCACACTCCCGCTATAAAGGACTTCCTTGAATGTGACTCTACATCCGCATGGAACATATAAAGGTACGTGTTTTGGAGTTTACAACCAGACGAAATCTCCCGCATATTCATAAGGATTGATACGTAGTACTTCAATGAATGATTTTACGGTTCTACTACAAATTACAACACGAGCAGAGGAAACGGTCTCTTCAGAATTTAGTCAATTTCATTTACGATTTAATCGTATTTTGTGTAGGGACATGACATATGTCACCCCTCGGATTTTATGACAAGAACATCCTCTAATTTAAGGCTTTTGACAAGGCTGTTATACCATTCGATATCTCGTTGTCCTGAATATCTTTCTTCAGGATATGAGGAGATTGTTGAATGGTATTTCCTGTTGTTATACCAAGGGACGTAGATATCGATGTACAGATCGATCTCATGGATGTCCTGTGAGGTGCCAAGTATGTGGTGGAGGAATCGTTTCAAACCTTTTTGGAATGCGCTGAGTTTTCCCATGGTCTGAGGATGGTGGATGCTTGTCCAGATGTGTTTTTCTTTTATATGGTGCTCACAGTATTCACGGATGACCTTGTTCCTCCTGCTGAACTGTGCGTTATCGGTCAGGAGGTTGTCGTATTTGATTTTCAAGAGTTTTTTCATTCCTCGTGCAACGGTTTTGTCTTTTTGATTCGCAAGTCTGACTGCCCATCCTCTCCTTGAATAGTCATCTTCCATGGTGAGAAGCGGGATTCCATTAAACATGGTGAGATCTCCTCGAATGAGCTGATTGGGTTGCCCCCATTCAAACCGTCTCCATTCTTTTTTCGCTCGTTGTTCCGATTCGATGATATTTCTTCGTACCAGTATCCTTGATACGGTTCGAGGGAAAATCCGTTCGGTTCTCCCTTGATGCCAGAGGCTATTCTGAAAGCCCGTTTCTTAGCGGTGAATACTTTTTACGGGGGTTTGAGTATTAACTAACCTAACTAGCTCCAAGGGTTCAAATCCCTCCCCCTGCATAATTTTCCCTTCTCACGAAGATTTAAATAAGCCAGGATTCTTTATTTCTATAAGGGTAGGAAACCGATGAAGAAACAACTCATCTCATTACTGGTTCTGTTCTTATTGGTATCGAGTTCTTTGGTGGGTGTTTCAACACAGATGACTGCTGATACAGATACTTCAGAGATGGGGAATGATGAAGATATCTCCAATGAACAATATTTGCAGTATATGACTGATTGGTCAGTGCACCGTACGAATCAAACAGCAAGCCAGGAAAACAGTGGACCATTCTACAATAACGTGGAGTCAAGAGCTACGGAACCAAGTCCTATGGATGGCCCCATGGATTCTGCGTGGCCGATGTTCTGCCACGACATTCGCCACACGGGCAGAAGCCCCTATGGACCGAACGGCAGCGTCTACCTCTACGAGAAATGGAAAGTACAATTACGAACATTTGTTACTTTCAGCTCTCCCGTCATCGACACCAACGGAACCATCTATATAGGCGATTGGTTGGGCAATGTCTATGCAGTTTACCCCAATGGAACGGAGAAATGGGTCTTCAAACGGAGTGGGGAGATGACAACGCCAGCCATCAACGACAATGGCACCATCTACATCGGCACCTCCGGTGGCAGTCTGTTTGCGATCCATCCGAACGGAACGGAGAAATGGACGCTCTATCTGAAATCTGGTTTGCTCTCCTCACCAGCCATTGCCTTGGATGGAACCATCTACATCGGAGCGTCCAACCTCATGTGCGCCGTACGGCCGAACGGGACGCTCCTCTGGCAGTACGCCACTGGCACTGCCATCAAAGCCTCCCCAGCCATCGGCAATGATGGGACGGTGTATGTGGCCTCCCATGACGGGTACCTCTATGCGTTCTACCCCTCGAATGGCACCGTTAAGTGGAAGGTAAGCATTGCCTCAGGGATCTCATGCTACTCTTCCCCTGCCATCGACGACAACGGCACGATCTACTACGGCACGCGGTACTGCCTGTATGCGATTGCTCCCAATGGGACCATCCTCTGGGAACGGGGCGGCAGCAACTTCTATGGTGGTCCCGTGATCGGGTACGACGGGACCATCTACGCCTGCGGCGGAGAGAGCTTGAAGGCATTTGCGTCTGATGGAACCGCGAAATGGAAGGTCTCTCTTGGAAGCGACGAATCTTCCCCGGTGGTCCTGAAGAATGGCATGATCCTGGTCTTTGGGGAGAAGGAACTCTTTTTCGTGACCCCACAGGGAAGGGTCGTCCAGAGGCTGGCTGTCACGGCAACGGTTCCGATAGACGTTATACATATTACTTCGTCCCCAGCAGTTGGCACCGATGGCACCGTGTACGTCGGGTCTTGGTTCATCGATAAGCAAGGAAAATCACTGGGGTACCTCCACGCCTTCGGCATGGCGCCGGACGAACCTCCCTCAGAGCCCACGATCACTGGAGCGGAGCAGGGAAAGATTAAGCAGTCGTACGATTACGTCGTGGGTGCGACCGACCCTGACGGCGACAACGTCTCGTACTACATCGACTGGGGCGACGGGTCCACCACCGGGTGGCTTGGTCCGTACGACTCCGGGCAGGAAGTCACCCAGTCGCATACCTGGTCGAAGAAGGGAACGTATACCGTCATGGTCATGGCCCGGGACGGCCACGGCCTGCTCAGCGACTGGACCAAGCTTCCCGTGACGATGCCATACTCATATGAAAAACCACAGTTCCCGTTCATCCATTGGCTGTTAGAACGATTCCCGAATGCATTCCCACTATTACGGTATCTGATTGGATTCAATCAATATTTATAGGAGAACATCGATGTAAAATATGATAAGGGGCAGGAAAGATTATGGGTAAGAAACCTCTGATTGTAATTATTCTCTGCCTGATTCTACTGTCGATTATCGCTGTTCCTACTCAGAGTGTAAGTAAAACAATAGACTATGAGGAGAACACGGAATCGTTATCGAGTAACGGAGATATTTATTTTTTTACGTTTGCTTTTGTCAAGGGTGAGTATGAGAATTGTTGGAAACATACCTCATATTTCAGACTTTGGAATTCAGATTATTGGATTAAAAGCATAGATGTTTTAGGATATACAGCATGGGATCATCAATTTTATTCTGTAAAAGCCTTTAATGTTGAAGGCAGTTTAAGAATTGGTTTTATCGGTCAGCATCATTGTTGTATCTTTGCATGGGGTTTTAGCGGTGTGACTGTCGATACTTAATGGAGAAATTAATGAAAAGGAAATGCTTGGCGGTTGGAATCATAGTATATACTTGAAATCTTTTAATTTGAATTTTTTTCAATAGGAATAAATCATCCTCTGTCAATCATTAACGTACTGGTAATTAGGCGTTCAAATTTCAATCGATACCCAACCCCTTTTAGTAATCTTTGTGCGTTCCAATTTGGTTGATACAAAAGCTAATTCCTGCCTACACGAAAAAACACCTGCCTTGAGGGAAGGAATGCAGTTGAACGCAGAGGATAATACATTCTGTGGTAGACCAAAATTATAAGCCCAATCAGCGGGCATGAGTAATATTTCTGCCTTCGCTTTTTTAGCGATCTTTCCGATTTCATAGAGTTTGTTAAACCTTGATACAAAGGCAAGTTCGTAACAAATAGCAACAGCTGCGGTATGACCACGTATCTTTACAATCGGATCGAGCTTAGGGGCTGGGAACCAATACCCACCACCTGTGGACCATAAGAAGTATTTGTGGACCATCCACATTACTTTTCCCTTATCGACACCTTTCATTGTGATGTAGTGCTTCCCATTTATTTTGGTATCTTGATTGTAGATGATAAACAGGCTCTTTTTCTTAGAGTAGTAATTGATAATATGTCCTTTCATCCACAGCGATTCTGGTAATAGCACTATGCTATTATTCGGGACTTCTTTGAGTATTTTCTTTGCCTTATCACGATTATGGACTAATGTAGCTATCAATTCCATACACTACCTCCTAAAATTTAGGTATATATACCTTTAAAGCTATTTATAGATATATGCTTTATAATAATAGCTTACATCAGCCCCGTCAAGTTAAAAGTAATTTACTAGCCTAAAGTACCCTTACCGTAAGGGTTGAAAGCGTTGAGAGGGGCTGAAATAGGGCTTCAAACCCCTATTTAACGGTAGTTTTACCCCTAACCAGTAAAACCTTTAAGGAGTAGGAAAACACTTATTACTCCGTGCTACATATTAGCACGTAATGAATACGTATATGTCCAAATACAAATTGACCCTTTCAGTTGATAAGGAATTGGTAGAAAAAGCAAAGGAACTCAATATCAGTATTAGCACTTTTTTGGAAATTCGCCTTCGAGATTACATGGCTCTTATTCAAGAGTCAAACGGCAATAGTGCCGTTCAGCGGACCTGTCGGGATTTGAACCCGAGTCAGAGGCTCCGGAGGCCTCTGTGATATCCAAGCTACACTACAGGCCCATGTACAAATCGGCTAATCCGCAGAAGAATTAATAGGTTTTGCTTCCCAGTCGGTATGAAGCAGGAGAACAGAACGAGTATGACGGGGAAAAAAACATATTGTATTGAATGGAGTTGTCCAATGAAAAAAAATTTGAAGAACTGGAAATACCAGGCTATGCTTTTGGTTTTTCCTCTTCCTGTTTCTTTACCTTAAACTCCGTGTATCCGCATTTCCCGCAACTTGCTCTATCCTTATGGTCGGCAAGGAATACGCCCTCTCCGCATTTCGGGCAGCTTTTCCGCTGCCGGACAATCTTATCTCCTTCTACCTTAAACACTTCTCTTTTTTCCATGTTTTATTCCTTCTTGGCTTCTGGTTTCTGGGGTTTTT
>JBAZLE010000115.1:0-6546 GCA_041650455.1 Thermoplasmatota archaeon
AGTGCTGCCGTTTCCGACAACTCTGTTGATTGGTGCCATTGATGTCACGGTTAACGCTTCTGATACTGACTCCAACATCAGTTCTGTCACTTTTTCTTTGAATGGGATTCTGAAGGAGACAGACACGGAACCCCCGTACGACTGGGAATGGGCTGGGAGAGTCTTCGGTCGATTTACCATTGAAGTAGCAGCATATGATGCAGCAGGAAACAACGCGACTGATGATATCATCGTCTGGAGATTGTTTTAAACGAAAACCCTCTCTTACAGCCAAAAACTCTCTGAGGTTTTTTGTTTCGACGGTTTCTCCAATAGAAGCGTTATCTCTACCGTAAAAAATAAAGAGATTTCAAGAAGAGGTACGGACACACAATATCGTTATGCATCTTCTTTTTGGTTCTTCCCAAGGTCACGTTTCTTTCCTGGTTCCATCTCAGGAAGATACCCAAGTTCGTTGATTTTCTGTAACACCTTCGCGACGCTTTCTTCAACAGATTCGATGTCAGTATTCACGATGAGTTCCGGGTGCTCTGGCTCTTCATATGGATCGTCTACCCCAGTGAAATTCTTGATTTTTCCTTCAAGGGCTTTTTTATACATGCCTTTCACGTCGCGTTTCATGCAGATCTTCACCGGACAGCGGACATAGATTTCGACGAACCTCTTTATTTCCTTTCGTGCTTTTTGCCGTAGCTTTTTGTATGGGGAGACGAAGCTGGCGAGTACGATTACGTTGTTTCGCGTAAGCATCTTCGCTAGAAACGTCGCACGTCTGATGTTTTCATCCCGGTCTTTTTTTGTAAAACTCAGATCACTGGAAAAATTCTGACGGATAAAGTCGCCGTCTAATTGTTCCACGAGGTAATTCTTCTTCCTTAAAAGTATTGCTACCTTATCTGCAATCGTTGTTTTTCCGCAGCAGGGCAGCCCCGTGAACCAGATGGTGAACCCCTGTTGTTTCTTCATTGGATGTCTTCCTTTGTTTTTTTCTTTTCAGGGGCCTTCACAGAGGGTTCTCGGATCATCCCTGCACCAACTGTCTCGTTGGTGTTTTCATCGATTAAGATGAGACTTCCGGTGGTTCGGTTATGCTGATAACTATCAAAGAATACTGGTTGCGCGGTTCGTATCGTGATTCGTCCGATTTCATTGAGTGCCAGAGCGGTCACTTCTGGTATCCGATGGAGCGTGTTGATATCGATTTTGTATTGTATCTCTTTGACAATCCCTTTTATCTCCCTTGTGGTGTGACGGATGATGTACCGTGTTCCTGGGAGTAACGGTTTTGTGTTCATCCAGCAGATCATACAATCGAGATTCTGGTTGATGATCGGGATGTTGTGCGGCCGGACCAGCATGTCTCCACGGCTGATATCAAGATCCTCCGTGAGTTGCATGACGACCGACATCGGGGGGAACGCTTCAACAACGTCCCCTTGGGTGCTATCAATCGATTTGATAGTGGTCATAAAACCAGAGGGAAGGATCATGACGGCATCCCCTGGTTTGAAAATCCCGCTAGCGATTTTCCCAGCGTATCCCCGATAATCATGGTAGGTATCTGATCGTGGTCGGATTACGTACTGGATCGGGAATCGGCAGTCCACAAGGTTTTCATCACTCCCGATGTGCACCGTCTCCAGATGGTACAGGAGTGTAGGACCATGGTACCATTCCATGTTCTGAGATGCGTGCACCACGTTATCCCCATGTAACGCGCTGATGGGAATAAAAGTGATATCAGGGACCGTGAGTTTTGAGATAAAACCCTCGATTTCATTCTTGATTGTGTTATAGACCTGTTGCTGGTAGTCCACGAGATCCATCTTGTTGATACAGATGACGAAGTGAGGGATCTGAAGCAGCGAGGCGATGAAGATATGCCGATGGGTTTGTTCGGTCACCCCATTCCGGGCGTCCACGAGGATCAACGCAAGGTTCGCAGTCGATGCCCCTGTCACCATGTTTCTGGTGTACTGGATATGCCCCGGGGTGTCTGCGATGATGAATTTTCTGACTGGTGTGGCAAAGTATCGATACGCGACATCAATGGTGATCCCTTGTTCCCGCTCCGCGCGCAAACCGTCGGTCAGCAAGGCAAGGTTCAGCTCTTCCCCACGCTGTTGACTCAAACGCTCAAGGTTCTCTATTTGATCCTCAAAGAGGGTTTTGCTATCATAGAGAAGCCTGCCAATCAGCGTGCTTTTCCCGTCATCGACACTGCCCGCAGTCGTGAATCGGAGCAGATCCATATCGAGATAGCTTTTTTCATCCATCTTAGAAGTATCCCTCCTTTTTCCGGTCCTCAAGAGAGTTTTCCGATCGTCGGTCGTCTGCCCGGTTCCCGCGTTCTGAGATTCGGTACGTTGCGACCTCCTGTACTATTTCTTCGACCGTTCGTGCACTAGATTGTACCCCTCCAGTACAAGTCATGTCACCTACGGTGCGGAATCGCACCGTCATCGCGTGGACGTTTTTCTTCTCTGTTTCATCAAGATGGAGATAGTCGGAGTACGCGTAAATCACCCCGTCTCTGATAATACATTCTCGGTTATGGGAGAAATAAATCGAAGGGATCTGGATTTGTTCTTTGAGTATGTACTGCCAGATATCCAGCTCCGTCCAGTTGCTTAACGGGAACACCCGGAAATGCTCCCCGTGGTGTTTTCGTCCATTATACAGGTCCCACAGCTCTGGACGCTGGTTCTTGGGGTCCCATTGCCCAAAATCATTCCGATGAGAGAAAAACCGTTCCTTGGCACGGGATTTCTCCTCATCCCGTCGTCCACCTCCGATGGCTGCGTCGAACTTGTGTTCATGGAGGGTGTCCAACAGGGTAACCGACTGGAGATAATTCCTGGTAGCAAACTTCCCTGTTTCGTCTTTTACCCGCCCAGTGTCAATGGATTTCTGAACCGACCCAACCAGCAGGCGGACATCAAGATATTTCACAAACGCATCCCGAAACTGCAGGACCTCAGGGAAATTATGCCCCGTGTCAATATGCAATAACGGATAAGGGATTTTCGCGGGAAAAAAGGCTTTTTTCGAGAGATACCCAAGGACGATAGAGTCTTTCCCGCCAGAGAACAGCAACACGGGTCGTTCGAATTGTGCAGCGACCTCACGGATGACAAAGATGGATTCTGATTCCAGTTTCTGGAGATGGTTGAGGTAATATCGCTTCATAGGGGAATTCCTTTATACAGAAAAGCTTCAAAAACCTTCCCAAATGTTAAATGAGGGAACAATCATATTCAAAACAGTGTTTCTGTCCTTGATGATTCATCAAAAAAAGCTACCTGCGATTATGACTCCTTCACAAGACACCTTAAAGAGAATCTCTGCTGAGAGTATCAAACGTTTTCAAAAAAAAATATTCTTGTTTTATAAAAAAAACAAACGAGATTTACCCTGGCGAAAGACAACTGACCCTTACAAGATTCTCCTCTCTGAGATCATGTTGCAGCAAACACAAGTAAAACGCGTGGTCGTCTATTACGAGAAATGGATTGCTCGATGGTTTACGATTCATGCGTTTGCCTCCGCCGCTCTTCCAGAAGTACTGCAGATGTGGATGGGTCTGGGATATAATACCCGAGCAATAAACCTTCATAACACAGCAAAGAAGATTGTTGACATATTCGATGGTGATGTATTGCGGGCGATGCAGCAGTACAAAGAACTTCCCGGCATTGGAAAATATACGTCACAAGCTGTTCAAATCTTCTCCACGAACGCCGACCTAATCACCGTAGATACCAATATCCGAAGGATTTTCATCAGTGAATTTGATCTTCCAGAGAACATCTCTGAACGTGATCTCTGGATACTTGCAGAACAATGCCTCCCCGTTGGCAAAAGCCGAGACTGGCACAACGCATTAATGGACTACGGGGCGCTCCGTCTGACCGCACACAAAACCGGGATTCGACCAACAACACGACAAACACAGTTTGAGGGTTCCAATCGACAGATACGAGCCCAGATATTACGACACGTGCTTGAAAAACCGATGACCGGTAAAGAGTTGACGCAAACATTGAAGATAGATCAGGAACGACTCGAACCAATTCTTGAGAAAATGATAAACCAACACATTCTTCTAAAGAAGAACAACACCTATCTCCTAAAAGAAACATGACCCTTATTTTGAGTTACAACAAATGTGGTTTTTCTTCTTATTTTTTGAAATTTTTCCTCCCTTATCCTGTCAGAAAATTTAATATATAAAACAAGTGTATATAATTACTAGATATGAGGCTTATCGGAAAACTGATCATAATCATCATTATTTTAGGTCTTCTCCTAGGTGCATCAGCATATATTATACTATACACTGGTGATACCGAGCCTCCCCAGTTCCATGACATCACCGGAAATATCACCATCAAAGCTGGTCAGACCGCTGCCATCTCAGTTTTTTTTAGCGATAATTTCAATGTCACGGTCGCAACGATCTACTATAAAGTTGCTGATGCAATTCGTTGGGAGTCAAAATCAATCTTGAATGGGAGTATTTTCCTTTATATCCCTGCCAATGAGACCTCCGATTATTATTACTATATCACCATTGATGATGCTG
The DNA here is from genome assembly GCA_041650455.1 of Thermoplasmatota archaeon. Classification (GTDB taxonomy): domain Archaea; phylum Thermoplasmatota; class E2; order DHVEG-1; family DHVEG-1; genus SM1-50. The sequence continues at coordinate 4,586 of JBAZLE010000115.1, forward strand.
CAGGCAATGGACCCGTAGGCAATCCTTCCAAAGATGGTTCTCAGTATTATATAATCACGGTAATCCCTGCAGGAGATAACCAGGGAAATGAAACATTCCTACATACGGTTTTTATTGAAGAAGCAACCGCAACATGGTGTACGAACTGTCCCACCGTGGCAAACATCCTTCATTCGTTGTATGAATCACATCAGTATCGTTTTTATTATGTTAGCATGGTGAACGGTACTTCCTCAAAAGTTGGTGATCGGCTCTGGAGAGATTACAACATCAATGCGTTCCCCACGATATTCATTGATGGTGGATACAAGGTCGTCTACGGAGCGAACAGTCCAGAAGCCACCTTCGCGGACGCTATCCTTGCAGCACAAGCGCGCGTCACAGTTCCTAACATAAAAATAGCACTCAGTGCAGAATATAAAAATACTTCAAAAGAACTCACCGTGAACGCAAAGCTTTACAACAATGACAACGAATCGTATACCGGCACCTTGAAAATATATCTCACAGAGATTGTTTCCCGTTGGATGGGATATGACAGTAAACCATATCGCTATAGTTTCCTTGATTATATCCCGGTTCAAAGCGGGGTAACAATCCCTGGAAAGGGGATGATTAACGTCTCAGGGATGATGGATATCTCTGCATACGACTATGAAAACTTGATGATCATCGGGGTGGTGTTTAGTTCAGAAAAACAGCAAGGGTATGCAGTACCCCCTAGTGGAAATCCCTTCGATGCGTACTATGCGGATGCGACCAATGCGACAAAAATCGTCGAGGAAGGGAACCTTCCCCCGCAGGTTGAGATTACCTCTCCTCAAAAAGGTAAAGCGTATTTTAATGGAAAACACTTGGGGATTGTTGACAAATTAATCGAGAGGAAACATTTCATTAAAAAGTTCAATGACAACCCACCCCTAAAGACGTTTCTGTATAATAGAACATGCCTTTTGGGAAGGACAAAACTTTTTACGGTTAGCGCCTCTGATGATTCTGCGGTGGCTCAGGTGATATTTTCTATTGATGGTATAGTCGTCTATAACGATACGGATGCTCCCTATGAGTATAGCTTTAAAACGAAACTTTTATCGTTCAATCTGAAAAATCATGTGCTCACGGTCACGGTGTATGATAATGCCGGGAAGACAACATCCAGTACTATCGTGTTCCTCGCTCGTATCTAAAAAAATCGATTGTATATCTCTTAATTCTATTGTAATTTCTTCCCCTCCGATTCGATATCTCGTTTTAGGAAAACATCTGATTTCGCTCTCACTAAATTTAATATAGACTGGGGTGATGGAGTCAAGAATGAAATTTTTATTGATTAACGCGCACCAGTCCATTGAGATTGTCACCTCGACCCAAACGAGGAAAACAACAAAAAACCCATGGGCACAACCCTTAGGATTGCTGTACATCGCCAGCATCCTCGAACAGGAGGGTCACCAGGTTGAACTGATCGATCTTGTTGCAGAGGATCTCACCGATGATAAGCTACACAGCGCCTTGTCTGGCGTGGATGCTGTGGGTATCAGCGTCGATAGTTTCGCATATCCCGATGTCGTTACCATCACAAGAAAAATAAAACAAATCGAGGCACGTATCCCTGTTATAATAGGTGGACCTCATTGTACGTTTTACCCGGAAAAAAGCCTCATCGACATCCCAGATGCTGATGTTAGTGTAGAAGGTGAAGGAGAAGAAGCGACTCGAGACCTACTCAACGCGTTAGAGGGAAACAAACCATTCTCCGAGGTTCCAGGGATCCGGTACCGGAACGGCAAACAAATCTGTGAGGGAAAACCTCCTCAAATCATCACTGATCTTGATAGCCTCCCATTTCCTGCGCGGCACTTAGTCAGGAAATATGACTATGGGAAATTTGGAAATGATTACTTATACAAACCGAAATTTACTTCGATTGTGACCACCCGTGGTTGCCCATTCCAGTGCCG
>JBAZLE010000116.1:0-6527 GCA_041650455.1 Thermoplasmatota archaeon
CAAAAACAACTACGGCAACGTCAGCCAGCATCCTGAACTAGCCAACATCAACTTCGACCAATACTGGAGCCCTGGCTGGCCCTATGTCAACTCCGTAGACTACAACCCCAAGTTCGACCAGATTCTCATAAGCGCCCATAATTTCGACGAGGTCTGGATCATTGACCACAGCACCACCACCGAAGAGGCTGCAAGTCACTCCGGTGGTATCTACGGACATGGCGGTGATCTCCTCTACCGCTGGGGCAACCCACAGACCTACAACAGGGGAGACGCCAGCGATAAAAAGCTCTACTTCCAACATCAATGCTGCTGGGTCAAACCTGGTCTTCCCGGCGCAGGCAACATCCTCGTCTTCTCCAACGGCAACACCCGTCCTGGGAGTCCTCGCTCAAGTGTTGATGAGTTCACCCCCGATGTAAACAACGACACTGGCGAATACTATCTTCCGCCAGGGGGAACCTATGGTCCTGATACTCTCACCTGGCAGTATATGCTACCGTCCAACCTCTTTTCCGCAGGCTTTGGTGGCGCCCAGAGGATGCTCAACAACAATACCCTCATCTGCTCTGGTTGGACAGGGACTTTCATCGAGGTCACCCCAGAGAAGCAAATCGTCTGGACCTACATCAATCCCTACCCGTACCCGTACGACGAAGTCTACCGCACCCAATACATACCCCCGTATGAGCCACCACCCCCGCCGCAACATCTTCCTGATCTCGAATGCAAAGGGAGCCTCTCCTGGTCCGATATCAAACCAGGGAGGACTGTGCATGGTAGTTTCCAGGTGATGAACGTGGGTGATAACGGTTCGCTGCTGAACTGGACTGTGAACAACACTCTGACATGGGGGACCTGGACGTTCACGCCCTCGTCAGGTGAGGGGCTCACCCCGGCACAGGGACCCGTGACCGTACAAGTGTACCTGGTCGTACCCAAGGAGAAGAACGCGATGTTCCAAGGAAATATCACCATTGTCAATAAACAAAACAGTAGTGATTACTGCATGATCCCGGTCATCCTCACCACACCGTTTTACCAAAACATCGAACATCATGGGTTACTTGCGAGATTACTTATACGATTTCCACATGCATTCCCTATTCTTCGGTATCTCATGGGCTTCTAACTCAACTTCTCTTTTTCTTATTTTGATATTCGGACAAAAAACAAAGTGAGAATCCGTGTCACTGCTTGTCTACTATGTTTATATAAAAAAGTTCTGTTTCTCTGTTTTAGTGCAATTTTTCATTCATATCTGGTGGTGAGCTTTGAATGTCAACTATATCATCCCGGTTCTATCCTGCCATTCTTTATCATGGTAATGATTGACTGAAATAATTTTGATTTATTGAACGTTAAATCCGTACTGAGGTTATATAGTATTTTTACTAATTCCAGAAGAAAGTATTCGTGGGGCACTATTGTCAGAAGTTCAAATCCCTTCGTCTGCACTCAGGACACTGAACGCTTCATCCGTCAACGTATAACCTTATATAGTGATTGTATTATTTACGCAACTAAAAAAAAGGATGTAATAAAAAATGTATCGAGACAATAATAGAGGTGGGGGCTATGGTGACGCTCCCCGAGAAATGCATAAAGTCACATGTGCAGATTGTGGAAAAGAAACAGAAGTTCCCTTTAAACCAGATGGTTCTAGACCCGTTTACTGTCAGGACTGTTATAAGAAGCATAGACCACCAAGGAGATTTTAACTCTCTTCCTTTTTTCCTTTTTTTATTTTTATATCATTTCCAAACATTTAAATCCTGTTTATAGAAGAGATCTTTACCGCTTGTCCTTCAGATGGGCAATCTCTGCGTTCATGGTGTTTTTCTTCACGCTCTGAATCCCGTTCAGGCAGGATTTTTTCGACCGATACCGCTGACTGACCGCGATGACTTCCCCGTTCGACGCTTTAAGACGAAAACGGAAGCCACCGGTTTTATCCTGAAACAGCTCAAATTTTCCTGTTTTTTTTGGTTTTCGCTTCTGAGGTTCCTTGCACACGGGCAATGTTTTACTGTACAAGGTTTCTTCATATTCTAATGCCATAGTTCTCGGGTTTTCTTATATCCTATGGTTCTTAATAAAATAATCGATGTATCAACTGAATGAAAAATGAAAAAAAGTATTCTACTTTTCTAAAGAAGAGGGTATGTTTGCGTTTTTTTGTATTTTTATCTTCTCAAAACATTTAAATGAATCCAAGGAATAATACACCATTGTCTTGTTATTGCAGGGAAGAAAAAAAACGATGCGTAAGAATCGTGGCATGAAAGGATTTGCCTTTGGAATATTTCTTCTGTTCCTAGGAACCGGTTTCCAATCCGCTCTTGCACAAAAGACGGAACAACCAGTGCTACCATCAGTAAAAGGTAATTGGTGGTATGTCGGTGGGAGCGGACCGAGAAACTACACCACGATTCAGGACGCAATCAATGCGTCATCCGATGGTGATACGGTGTTTGTCTATGATGATTCATCCCCCTACCGGTCTGTTGTTGTCAATAAATCGATACATCTGCTTGGAGAACATACCAACACGACCATCATCGATGGGGAGAACAAGGGTGATGCGGTGTGGATTCAATCAGAGAGGGTGGTGCTGAGCAATTTTACCATCACCCATGGAGACGGGGAGGATCTTCTGAGGGATTTCTTTCGCGCCGGTGTCCGCATCACCGCTTCCAACGTCACAATAAAACACAACAGCATCAGAGACAACCGCAAAGGCATCCTTGGGTTACGAGTCACCAATCTTACGATATGTGATAATTGTTTTTTCCATGATGGGGTGACGTTATCCCCCTATGAAAACGAGGGGCGACCAGCGATTTCACCGGAATATTTTGACCATACCATCCAGAACAATGTGGTCAATGGGAAACCCTTGTACTATTTCAAAAATCAGACGCAGATCACGGTCCCAGCGGATGCAGGTCAGGTCATCGCAGTGAACTGTGCGCAGCTTTTCCTGAGGAACGCGTCGATTCATGAGGTGGATGATGCGGGGATGATCCTTGCGTTTTGCTCAGCCTGCACCATTGAACATAGTTCGTTTTTCGACCATGCCATGGTGTGGTTGTTCCGCTCGGACCATACGCTCATCCAGGGGAATACTCTAGAGAACAACCTCCATGGCCTCTGTCTGGATTACGGGTCAACAGCAAATGTCATCCAATCAAATACGTTTTCGCAGAATCAGATGGCAGGGGTTATGATGGAGTATTACTCGAACGAAAATAGGATCCTGCAGAATAATTTGATGCAGAACGACTACAATTCGTACACGAAGCAGTCCTTCAAAAATCGATGGAACGAGAATTATTGGCATGACTGGTTAGGGCTGCAATCTGCAATTCTGAGATTTTTTCCAAAACTCATCGTCGGTCAGTTGTTCGAAGGACATCGGATTCCTTCGGTGAATTTTGATTGGAATCCCGCATCCGAACCCTATGACATTACCTAGAACCAGAAGGTTCATCAAGAGATGTTTAGAAAAGGTGTATCCTGGTCGAAGATCTCGCTGGCATATGATTTGAACTGTACACAGACGGGGCATTGATTCTGGTTGAAAATAACGAAATCTATTAAATCAGCAAACCTTTTTTCGGATTGATATTCTTTCACGATATGTTTTTATATGGTGAACAAAAGAATATGTACAAAAGATACGGGAGATGATACTGGTGAAGTGGTGGGAATCACTCAGAGAGGAATGGGTAAGAAAAAAAGAGGAAGATGAAGAGTTAGTTGATCTCTACGAAGAGGTCATCCGGCGGTTTTATATCGGACCGGGCATGGAATAAAAGTACGTCGCTGTTTTTCCGATATGTGAAGAGCTGGATGGGACATTCTTTGTATTCGTTCGGGGTAGCAAACGTATTGTCTTGGTATTGTCTCGTGATGAGAGAGATGTTGTGAATATCATTTTTCTCTTGTTTCGGTCTAACAAAAGCATCGGAAATAAACGTCTCATCGACTCGTTGTAGATTACAAAAAGAGTGCATCGCGAAGGAAGACTGCGCCAAAGTATATAAGGATAAGACCAAACAGACCAATAAGAACGCGATACCAGGTTGATCCCAGGGCATTGACTCCTTTTTTCGCAAAATACGACACCGCGATTAACCAGACGTAATCCATCCAGACATGACACAGAAACATGAAAATCACGCCTGCGAATGCGGCTAGCTCCAGGGCAAGTAAAATGAGATTTGACCCGACCGTCAACCACCAGACGATAAAATACGGGTTGAGTGCGGTAAACAAAAGGCCGATGAAGAACAGTCGATGCGATGACACCTGTGGCTCCTGGTCTCGTTCCTTTTTCTTCAGGGAGCATATGATCTGATACAGCCCAAAGAGGATAAGGACGATTCCACCAAGCACCCCGATGCCTGTTCGGATGAGGACTTCGTTTCTCACTGCAAGAAGACCAAACGCAAGCAGCATGATCAGGGAAAACTCGACAAGACTATGTGCGAGAGAGAAAATCAACCCGCTCCGGGCGCCTGTTTTGCTTCCTTGGGATATCGTCTGAAAAAACAAGGGACCGGGGGCTAAAGCACCTGATGCTGTGAGGAGAATCACGGTGACAATGAACCCGAGGAGATCCATAGTCAAAGGATGAACAGGATGCGATATAAGAAACCTTGTCTGTCACGAGACAAAAGGATCTTCTGAGGCCAGATATTTTAAGGGCAAGTAACGATGTAGGGTGGCAGTCTATGGAAGAATCAGTAGCGGTTCAGGTCATTACGAAATATCTTAGGAAAGGGAACATGGCGCGGTGTTTACGCGATATCCTCCCTTCCGCGGGTTTATCAAAAGAGCAACGGGAAGAGACCGCGGAGCTTGTTCATACGGTCGTCCGTTGGAAACATCTGTTTGAACATCTCATGGAGACCCGGGGTCTTCCATCCTCTTCAGAATCCTATGTACGACTCGCTTTGGAGGGGGCGCAGGCTGATGCTGCATCCTATCCCTTTGAATATCGATATTCCTGCTCCCCGTATGTCGCTCAGATCCTGAAGGATCAGGGAGAATGGGCAGAGTACCTCAACCAGACGCCACCAACCACCCTCTGTGTCAATCTCAATCGAAGCTCCACCGATGAGGTGATAACGATGCTTCAGCGGGAGTCTCTTGCCGTGGAACGTTCGATTCTCCCGACCGCGCTTCTTACCACCTCGATTGGGAAATATTCAAAAGTCATCCAGGAACATTTCGCGCATGTCCAGGATGAGAACAGCCAGCTCGTCTCCTTCCTTGCCGCGTCTCTTGGCCAATCTCTTTTTGATCTTTGTGCGGGCAACGGTGGGAAAAGTCTCGCGATCGCATCAATGACCAAGAATCAAAAGGATCTGTCTGCGTATGAGATCAACCCGGTGAAACGAACAACGCTGACACAACGATGCAAGCAGTATGACGTAAAAGTCCTTGTTGAGGAGACTCTGCCTCAGAAGAAATATGATCTCGTGTTGGTTGATGCACCCTGCACCGGTCTTGGTGCCGCGCGGAGAAACCCGGAAGCAAAATATATTGAAGGTGCAAGAGACTTCCCACAGACACAACTCTCGCTGGTGGCACAAGCAGCATCCCTTGTGAAATCCGGTGGGTTTCTCTTCTACGCTGTCTGTACCATCACACCCGAGGAGACCACCCCCATCATCGAGACTGCGGTGAGGACGCATGGGTTTTGTATCTTACGAGAAAACGACCTCCCCTACAACAGTTATCTCGTACCTCATTTAAATGGGTTCATCACAAGGATCCCCCGTGGTGACTTGTTTTTTATTTCTATATTGAAAAAACCTGAGTAACAAAACCAGGAAAACAGCGAGGAAGGAGGGGAAAAAATATGAAGAAGAAACATGAGAATACTATTTTCCCTTCCTCACCAGATAATTCTTTCTTTTCTCTGGTATTTAAAGATGCGTTGACAGAATACCAAAACGGTATTTTGTCCTCTGTCGTCACATTTTATACATGACTAGTCCGGAGAGCATCTTTGGCAGGAAATAGGTAGATTTTTGAGGCATGTGCTCCCCCGCGTCAGCGATCGCTTTCAACTGGTCTATCCTCGTCGCATTCATCAGGATTGAGAACTCATACGTTCCCTCATCGACCTGTTGGATCGCCTCTGCGTCAACTCGGGTGTATTTCACGTGGTCCTCAAGGTTTTTCTCTGTAATCCCAAGGAATTCTTCCAGGATGAGCTTATGCAGGATAGAAACATCAAGCGTTCTCCATGTCTTTGAATGGTCGTTTGCCACTGTGTCCATGACTCGTTCGTCTTTGAGTGTTAAAACATAGTACATTCCTTTTGTGTAGAGTGCGAGTTTGTGTTGGTGTGCTGTTTTGAGATCGTTCATGATGGCGTTGCCTATTTTTTTTGGGTCTTGTTCTTTCGGGTGGACCACTTTTTTTTCCACGATAAAGTATCGTTCGAGTTTTTTGCTAAGTTCGTCAAAATTGACCTGCGGCATCTTGATGAATCGATGGGTCGGAAGGAT
>JBAZLE010000117.1:0-6510 GCA_041650455.1 Thermoplasmatota archaeon
CCCGGGCTAACCTGAATCGTCCCATTACCCGTACCATTCGAAGTAAGAGTCAATGAAAAACCACTTTGCAACGAAAACTGCGCATTCACCGACTTATTCCCATTCATAACCAAAATCTGCGGCGACGTCGAACCAGTAAGATCACCACTAAAACCAGTAAACGTAGAATTTATACTAGCATTCGCCCAGACCGTCACAACAGTACCATACGTATACGGCCCAGCTGGACTCGCCTGAATCGTACCAGAACCAGTACCACTCATTGTAAGAGTCAACGTATACGGACCCTTCAACGTAAATTGCGCATTCACCGACTTATTCCCATTTATCACTAAAGTCTGCGGCGACGTCATACCCATAAGATCACCACTAAAACCAGTAAACGTAGAATTTATACTAGCATTCGCCCAGACCGTCACAACAGTACCATAGGTATACGGACCTGGAGGACTTGCCTCAATCGTTCCAGAACCCGTACCATTCATAGTGGTAGTAATAATATATCCGCTTTCAGGTTGTGTGTGGAATGACCACGTCTCTCCTGGTGTAGATTCACCATGATTATCCCATGCGACAACCTTCCAAAAATACAGCGTACTAAAAGCAAGCGTGCCAGGAGGATCATAAATCAAATCAGTATCATTAAACTCCACCTGATTAATAGATTCTGATGTACCAAAATATACATCATACGTAACTTTATCACCTTGGTCAGGATCACCACCCGTCCAATTCAAATCTGTTTCAATCGATACATCATAAGAGCCATCGGAAGGACCTGGATCTCTCGGTTCATATGGCGGTAAAGCTACCGTTATTTTAATCGGAAAAACGTATGAAAACGTAGTAATCAACATCAAACAAATGATTACTATTGTTATTCTTCGCATGATGGCTACCTCCACCTGACTCGGTACGGCTGCATATACCTCTATCTATAAAAATTTATACATCACTTACTCCTTTTATTATACTGCCTTTTGAAATAAAAAAAACAAAGCGGAATAACTCTTTCGTCATTCACTATGTTTTTTTTCTTTGTAAAAACAATTTTCATACAGACCTTTATCAGGAGGTTCTTTTTAATAAAACGATAAAATATATTTCAACCCAAATCCTTTTAAAGAGACATAGAATTAAGTATATGGGCAAAAGATTAGGAGTCGTGAGTCAGAATGGGAATAACAAGTAAGATTTTTGGTCTTGGTGATAAAAAAACTGGTACTGCAGAGGGATATATCGATCTTGAGAAATATGCGGACGCGCAAGTCGGGGGTATACCTGGGGCACGGATGCATGTTGCCATTGGTGAGATTCAACGGTATGAGGATTTAAAGAATTTAACCGATTTTGTCTACGGTGGAAACATGCTGATCCTTGATTTCACTTCAATCTCCGATCAGGAAGTACTCCTGAAAAGAGTCACGAATGAGTTGAAGAGAATCACAGATGACATCGGAGGGGACGTCGCAGGCATCGGCAACAACCTCATGGTCGTGTCACCAAGCGGTGTCAAAGTAGAACGCCGAAAGTTACGCGGAAAATTCTAAAACAGGTTCTACTAGTCTTTTTTTTATTTTTCTTTTTTGTGTCTTTTCCCTGACGAGAGTAATACGACGAGAGAGTCCTCTTTTTCCATGATCTGCTCGTACCCCAGACGGTCCGCGAGTTTCTGCCCAAAGCTTCTGACCTGATCATGATGCGGCATATTTGAGAAATGCAGCCGGTTCCTTGATGAGCCCACAAACACATAACCCTTTGGTTCGATGAACGTTGGTTCCGCCAGCGCATCAAGTTTCGCGTACGACCCCAAGTATTTGTCCTCCATGTTCCATCCATGGACCAGGGTGTGACGGATCACGGTTCTTGTGGAGAGGGATGGCAACAGCGCGAGCGTCTGCTGAAGTTTTTCCCAGCCGTCGGGAATCAGCGGAGCACACAGCTTCTTGTACAACTCCTCAGTCGGCGCGACAACGGAAACAAATAGCTGGGTTGGCAGGGGATCGAGGTGTTCTAACGCCGCAGGGTTTGTCCCGTTAGTGACCAGAAAAGTCGTCATCCCTTTCTGATGACACAACTCAAAAAACTCCCCAAGTCGGGGATACAGCGTTGGCTCCCCGGAAAGCGAACAGGCTAGCATATTCGGCTCGTTTGCCTCCCTCCATTTTTTCTGATCGCAGCGGGGGTCCCCTTTGAACCCGGTGAGCAGTTTCCTCTGCGCCTGGATCGATTGTTCAAGGATAAATCCCGGGTCGTCCGCGTCGTGCAACTCTTTTTCCGTGAAATTCTGGAACCGCCAGCAGAACAGACACATCTGCGTGCAATGGGTGATTGCCGGGGTCATCTGCAGACAGCGATGTGAGTTGATGCTGTAGAACGTCTGTTTATAGCAGTTTCTCCCAAACAGGAGGCTTTGTTTCATCCAATGACACAGTTTGACCCCTGAATGGGTGCCGATGACCGCGTAATGCTGCCGGGTAAGGATTTTCTGAAGCTCCGGGTTCATAGACTCCTCAGCAGGCGATAGCAATCCGTTTTATATCAATTATGCTGCAGCAGAGCTCTTTTCTTCAGAGAAAACAGGGTTACGAGGCGCAGTCGTCAACCTCAGGGAAGGTGTCTTCATTAAAGATAATTGACATCTTGCACAGATGACACAGGCCTTCTTCATCGTCAGGCAGAAGATTCGTTCCGCACAGTGAACAATGCTGGTTCATAGAAAAGACCTCCTATTGAATCCCATGCAGGCGTAATATAAAGCGTATGATATAAAGTATTTGATAAATCGGAAACCTTATATGAGAAAACTTTTTTTCGCCTGAGACCGCCTTTTTTTTCTTGTACTGTTAACGGTAAGTTTTTCTAAGCCTACCGGATTTGGAACCTGAACAGCTATGAAGATAGACCCATGGAGTTCGACGACGTATCAGGATTACGCACGGTTACGTGATGAATTCGGCATCCAGGAGTTCTCCGAAGATCTCTGGAGCGACCTGCCGCATCCTCATCGATTGTTACGACGAGGCGTGGTGTTCGGTCATCGAGGATTTGACATCATCCATGAGGCAATTGTACAGAAAAAACCCTGGGCGATCCTCACCGGGTTGATGCCATCGGGTCGGATGCACCTGGGTCATAAGATGGTCATCGATGAGGTGCTGTACTATCAGAGTCTTGGCGCGGACATCTTCATTGCGGTCGCGGATATCGAGGCGTACGCGACCCGAGGATTCACCCTTGAGCAGACCAAGGAGCTTGCGATACAAGAATATATCCTGAATTACGTCGCATTGGGTATGGATCTGACGACATGCCATCTGTATTTCCAGTCCCAGCATCAGGATGTCAAAGACCTCGCATTTCTCCTGGGAAAGAAGGTGAACTGGTCGCAGATGGTCGCAACCTACGGGTTTGAAGGCTCAACGAACATGACCCATATCTTCTCCCCCTTGGTTCAAACCGGGGATATCCTTCATGTACAGTTAGCGAAATACGGAGGAATCCGTCCGACACTGGTTCCCGTGGGGGTCGACCAGGATCCCCATATCCGTCTGAGCCGGGACATCGCCCAAGCACATCGACTGTTTAACGTGACGGTGACTAAAGATGATAAGATCGGTGTGTTTGTCAAGGTTGATACCAACGTCAAGGAACTCTTAGACGCTGCGGAGACCATCCTGCGGGACCTACAGTTTACCGACCTGAAACGCATCACAGAATACAAAGCCATTTACATCACCCAGGCAACAGAACAAGACATCCAGAAGATTGATGAGGCACTCGCCCGTCTCGAACCATCGTTCCAGGGCTACGGGTTTTTACCACCCTCCTCAACGTATCATCGGTTCATCACGGGGCTTACCGGGGAGAAGATGTCCTCCTCCAAACCGGAAAGCGCAATCTTCCTCACAGATACGCCTGCGGAGGCAAAAAAGAAGATCATGAACGCGAAAACCGGGGGAGCCGTCAGCCTGGAGGAGCAGAAGAAATCCGGTGGGAAACCTGATGAATGCATGATCTATGAGTTATTCCTGTATCATCTGATTGAGGACGACACGGAGCTTCATGGTATCTACGAGTCCTGCAAGAAGGGGAAGCTGATGTGCGGGATGTGCAAGAAACAGGCAGCGGAACTCATGGAGAAATTCCTGGTGGATTTACAGGAGAAACGCACAAGAGCACTTGATCAAATCCAAAAATTCCTACACTAAACGTTACTCATACGATGTGTAGAACCCATCATCGGAAGCCATTTTCTCAAAACAGTGTTCCAGTTTCTTCTGCTGAGAAGAATACGAGCTTTTCAAGGAACGAAACATGGTCTCTGAGCTGGACGCGCGTCCTCTTACAGGGATCGTCAACCCCAGGTCGTCCCCCCGAATCGCGCTTTGGAGGATCTGTTCTGGAGGAATCCCACGGTTGATGTTTGAGAGAATCTTACGAAGATCTCCTTGGATGATGCCGAAATCCCCTGATTTCCTCTGCATTTGTTCTTCGATGTCATCATCGATACGTCTCGCAAGCATTGACCCAACACCTTTGACCTCAAAGTGGTTTTTATTGTACTCCTTCAACAGGTAAATCCCGATCTGAGGATGGAAGATATAACAGTCCTGGGAAAACGACGTGGTATCCTTGCCGAATGCCGCGTTCCATCCATTCGGGTGCTTTTTTCCGTCGCGGATGATATCCTTCAGAATGCTATTTCTTGATTTTATTTTCACAAATATCTTATATCAGATGGTCTGATAAGAATGTTACGAAGACAGACGAATGATACAACTATCTTTAGATGATGGATACTTTTGTTATTTTGTGTTTCTTTTTCGTCTTTCGAAGGATATATTTTTATAGGAGAGCCTCCTTATAAAATTGTAAAGGAGGAAAAATAACGGATAAAAGTTCTTTTGTGAGCAAATTTTTGACGATTGAACTCATTCTACTCTTGGCAGGAATCTGTATTTTACCAGCATTTGCACAAGAAACTGACAAACCACATCAAACATCAAAAGGAAACTGGTTGTACGTCGGCGGGAGCGGACCAGGGAATTACACGAAAATCCAAGATGCATTAGAGAATGCGAGTGATGAGGATACGGTTTTCGTCTATAATGGGACGTATTATGAAAATATCATCATTGATAAAGAAATTCTGTTGTTAGGTTACAATAAAAACAATACCATTATCGACGGATCGACCCGTAACGAAAGTGTGATTTTACTCAAATCAGATAACGTGCATATCGAGGGCTTTACAATTACCAACTCAAGTCCCTACCAGCGAGGTATATTTTTTCGACCAAACTGTACTGGAGCATCTATCATCGATAATATTATTACTCATAACAGAGGAGCTGTTTATGTACCGAGTTCACGTAATACAAATATTTCTAGGAATATCTTAATTGATAATTACATCAACCCAACGATTGAATTTACGAACTCCTCAGATAACACAATTTATGGAAATATCGTTCTTCAAACTTCAGAGGATAAGACGGATGCGATTTCTGTTTTTAGTAATTCAAATAATAATACCATCATTGGTAATACTGTCAGTACAAGTCTTTCAGGTATCAGCGTTGGTTTTTCATCGAAGTATAATCGAATCTGTGAAAATAGCATCAAACAGTGCGGATATGGTGTGTATCTATCAGCTGCTTCTTCCAACGAGGTCAGTTCAAATGTGATTTCAGAAAATGACCAGGGGATATTCCTCCATTGGTATTCTGGTTTCAATACTATTCATGCGAATACCATTTCAAAGAATAGTATTGGACTCCTGGTTGAGATAACAAGTAATTCATCTGATAATCTCCTCCATCATAACAATTTCTTCAATAATACGAACCATGTGTATATCGCTCCGTATAGTACGAACAACTGGGATAACGGATATCCCTCCTGTGGTAACTATTGGGATGATTATGTTGGGGAAGATAATTTTTCAGGACCGTATCAAAACCTAACCGGTCGTGACGGTGTTGGTGACACTCCCTATGATACCTATGGTGGGGAGAATAAAGACATGTACCCGCTCATGGAACCATATGGTTTGACAACCTTGTCATTGGATTTTAAAGGCGGGATATTCAAATATTCTGGAATTCTTCAGAACATCGGAAATACGACCGCATTTAATGTGCAATGGGACATCGGGATTGATGGGGGAATCATTCTTATTGGAGGACATTCGTCAGGTACTCTACCAAAACCGCTTCTCGCAGGAGAAGGAGCTCAGGTGTCTTCAAGCCTTATTTTTGGATTTGGGAAGATCATAATAACTATTGCTGTATGGGCGGACAATGCTCCTTATGTTTCTAAATCGACTCCTGCGATGTTACTCTTTTTCTTTGTAATCATATGATACCTGGTGTGAGTAAATCTGACACAACCCCTATGATATTGGAGGAAATGACTTTTTCAACAGAAATAAGCATATAACATGGCCGCTGAATACCATCTTATATTCAAAAAAAAAAAAAAAAAAAAAAAAAAAAGAAACAAGGG
>JBAZLE010000118.1:0-6460 GCA_041650455.1 Thermoplasmatota archaeon
ACCGGGCTCTGTTGCATGCTCTTCGGGGTTCCTTGCATATGCATCATGACAACCGGGACATTATGTTTCGATGCAAGCTTCCTCATCGCTGGGTTTGTCAACCCTGTGATATCGTTGAGGAGATGTGCTCCTGCGTTCAAGCAGGTGTCAGCGACAAGGGGTTTATAGGTGTCGATTGAGATCGGCACAGAAACCTCGTCGACCAATCGGAGTACGACCGGGAGGATTCTTGCGAGTTCCTCTTTTTCAGAGAGCGGTTCAGAGCCGGGTCGGGAGCTTTCTCCCCCGATGTCCAGGAGGTCTGCCCCATCAGCGACCAGTTGTTTCCCCTGGGCGACTGCGGATTCAACGGTGTAGAACAATCCTCCATCGGAGAACGAGTCTGGAGTGACATTAAGCACGCCCATGATCTGGGTGTTTTCAAACGCTATGGTATGTTCCTTGCAGACGATCGGTGCGAGTACTGACATTGTGTTTCCCAAATAAGGACGCTCTATTAATACCCAATGTTTCTTCGAAGGATTCCTCAGGAACCTCCTCTGAACCCTACCGAAATGTATGATGAAGGAGAGACGTATTTCTTAAAAATTATTTTTATATACATTACTATTATATAAATGGATAACGACTGTACAACAAGACTTTATAAGGAAGAAAACAACCGTTCAATCCATGATTGTCATCGGACTGTTATCCACGGAAGAAGAAGCCCAGGAAATCCAATTTATCGCAAAAATCTGCACAATAGAAAACCGCATCCGCTACCTTGTCCATGTTGAACGGATAAAACAACTGGTCAGCGAGGAAAACAAACTCTGACGCAAATTACAAAAACACCTTGCTTGTTCTCGAAAGTATATGACGGTCCTGATTATTTCTTCAACAGAGGATCCTGCAAGCACCCATATCAAAAATAGTCTTTTAGAACAGACCACCTGGGAAGAACAGGGGATGTTTTACCAGACACCGGTTTTTAGACACTCGGCGATGAAGAATCTGATCATGGTGACAATACCTGATAAAAAAATCAGACATGAACACATCGATACTGAGGTTCAAGAACAGCTCCACATCACCCCAAAGGTAGCAATCTTTCTGTCCAGACATCGGAGCAAAACAGGAGAACCAACTCTGACGGTTCATCCGATTGGGAACTTCGGTGAGGCCCAGTTCGGGGGACAACCAAAAACCCTTATTCCCGCAGCACCAAGAATGATGACTCATCTCCTTCGACTGATGAAAAAAAATCTCCAGTCCACGGATCTTGCCTATAAAGTCTGTTATGAAGTCACCCACCATGGACCTTTCCTGAAGATCCCAACGCTCTTTGCAGAGGTCGGGAGCACCGAGGTCCAATGGCAACAAAAAGAACCGGCATGTGTTATTGCCACATCCCTTCTTGAGCTGCTGCAAACCTATCAGTACGAGGAAGAATTTCCAAAAGACATTCCTGTGCTCCTTGGACTTGGCGGAGGCCATTACGCCCCACGATTCACTGATATCGCATTCCAGAGAAACGCTGCCTTTGGTCATATGATCCCATCTTACCATATTGACGCAGGAGTAATCGACTGGGAAATCATCCAGAAAGCAATACAGGCAACACCAGACCTCCGTGGTGTCTATCTTCACAAGAAAGCCCTGAAAAAATCACAGGTGACTAGCTATAAGCAATTATTCAACGACCATGACATCCCTATTCTATCGAGTGCGGACCTCCCAGTGCTGCCGTAACCGTTCTTTTGCGAGATGATGCGCAAGGCGTAATGGTTCAGGATTTTTAAAAAAGCACAGGTGTTTGACCACCTGGAGACTTTTCTGAAGAGAGATTCGATGTCCTGGTGAAACATAGATTGGTCTGGTGTCTTTTTTTGCGGAAAACGCATACCCGCGATGTTCATTCTCGATGAGGATCTGGGACTGTTGTACGGTCCCGTACAACAGTGTTTTTGCCACTCCAATCGTGGGAATATCTAGGGCGATGCCCGCGTGAGACGCAAACCCGCAGCGAGCAGGATGAATGATGCCGTTTCCATCAAGAAGCACCACAGAGGGTGTGATTCGAAGACGGCTGAAAAGTTTGCGAACAACCGGGAGCTCACGATACGAAAAATAGGTGGAGATAAACGGGAAATCCGTCGGAGAAAAAACCACAGTTTCTTCGAGCACCTGCTTTGTTTGATAGTCTAGGACGACACAGGCGCCACATGATTCGTCGAACTCATTCTCCGGATAGGCGACATCGATTCCAGCAACCGTCTCGAACGGTGCTCCATCATCGGTCAGTGAGATTTTTTTACTCAGCTTGATTTGTTCCGCCCGTAAGGATTTCAACGGATACTGGGTTTGAAAGTCATCAAAGAACACGTCTTCAAAATTCACGATTTTTCCCTTGTTCACCTGAATGGCATCCTGTTTCAACCGTCGAATCTTATCTTCAGTTCCCAGGCCAAATCCACCAAGCCGTCCATCGGAATGAACAATCTTAAAACACGGCATGGTATCTGCGTTCGGGTTCTGATTCATCATCCGACCGACCGCTCGTGCCGCGACTCGGTCACCTAAAGCGTTTGCTACCGCACCATACGTTGAAACTCTTCCGGCTGGTATCTGTCGGACCAACTCGTACGTATACTCAAAAAGATTCATATAGAAACATCAATTATGCACTGTAAATAATTTACTCTTCCAGGGATAGCTTGGAGCATCTGTATGGATATGAATACAATCAAATTCCTTGGCACCGCAGGAGCACGCTTCGTGGTCATGAAACAGCTACGGGCGTCAGGGGGTATTTGGCTCTCACTTGATGGAACCCAGGTGCTCATCGACCCCGGCCCTGGCTCGCTCCTTCATTGTCTTTCCAGCAGACCAAAGCTCGACCCGCAGGGCTTAGACGGAATCATACTCACACATCGTCATCTTGACCATACCAACGACGTCAACATCATGATTGAAGCCATGACAAACGGGGGTTTTAAAAAGAAAGGGATCGTGTTCGCCCCCAAAGATGCTCTGCAGGGGGATCCTGTCATTCTACAATATATACGAGAACAAGTCAACCGTATCGAGGTCCTTCAGGAGAAAGGAACATATCAGATAGGAACGATCTCGTTTGAGACACCAATACGATTCAAACACGGGGTTGAAACCTACGGGTTGAACATCAGAGGAAAAAACAGTTCGATCTCCCTGATTACCGATACCGATTATTTTCCGACTCTTGCATCCTATTTCACCGGGGATATCCTCATTATCAATGTCGTGATGTTGGAAGACAAAAGCACCATTGAACATCTCTGTTTACAGGATGCAGAAGAAATCATTGCGAGCAGAAACCCACGACTAGCGATTCTAACACATTTTGGGATGGGCATGGTCAAAGCAAAGCCCTGGGAAATCGCAGAAAAGCTCACCAAGAAGCTTGGAATTAGGGTGATAGCAGCGCGAGATGGGATGCAGATTGATATTGACCAGCAGACACCATAGTTTTTATTTCTGCAGGGCGATACCACGGATTGATGGTTGTCCGCAAGCTTCTCCCAAAATACCATGATATCCTTGAAGGACAGGAGGTTGCACACTATCAAACGTGTAAACAGATCCCGGTGTCCTTTGAAAGAACCCAAACAACTAATTCCCTCTGGCGTATCCATGACAAGGCATTGCGGTCATGCAAGGTTCAGAATACCGTCCCATCACCCTCGTTGCTTGATCTTAAAATCGAACTTGCAGAGCGTCTCTTCCAGGCATGCTGCTTCTGTGAGCACCGATGCATGGTCGACAGAAGAAAAACATCGGGTGTCTGCGGTGTCCAAGAAGCACATATCGCCTCTGAGTTTTTACATTTCGGTGAAGAACCGGTTCTTGTCCCTTCGTATACGATTTTTTTTTCAGGATGTACGTTTCAGTGCGTGTTCTGTCAAAATTGGGAGATCAGCCAGTTACCCGGTGGAACGGTCATTGCACCAGAGCGACTTGCACAAGCCATAGAACAGCAGAAAAAACAAGGCGCTCGGAATGTGAACTGGGTTGGTGGGGACCCCACCGCAAATCTCCTGTATATCCTTCAGGTCTTGCAGCAGTTAGACACGAGCATTCCGCAGGTGTGGAACTCAAATATGTACTGTTCGGAGGAGACCATGAAGCTGCTCCATGGGGTTATTGATATCTATTTGACTGATTTTAAATACGGGAATGATGCCTGTGCAAAACGACTCTCCCAGGTCGATGGATATACCGCAGTGGTGAAAAGAAACCACCTGCTCGCCTCGGAGCATGCAGAACTCCTCATCCGACACCTCGTACTGCCCAATCACGTCGAGTGCTGTTCGAAACCAATCATAAAATATGTTGCAGAACACCTCCCGCACGCGCCGGTCAACATCATGGCTCAGTATAGACCTGACTACCGGGCGTACGAGCAGAAAGACATCGCACGGTCGATTTCACCTGAAGAAGTCTCATACGTTACAGAATTCGCTCGGAACCTTGGGCTCCACCTGGTCTAGATCAGTTTTTTTATGAGCTTGAAGAAGAGGGGATGTTATCTTCTGTGGTTCCATTCCGTGGTGGAAAAACATTCTTGTTCAAATTGTTTCGCCAACACTTGTTCCTCTTTTCTGAGGCCCCCCGTAATCAACTCGACATGAAATTCTTCCTCAAAACCAAGGGTCATCGCACGTGCAACTTCCTGAAAACTTATTTCTTTGCCGAGTTGGTGTTTTATGGAGGTGACTCTCTGTTTGACGTCAGCAATGAGTTTATCCTTTATCTTTTCATTGGGGACTTTGAGGACCGAAAACATTTTCTCCACATCGACATCCATCAGTACCGTGCCGTGCTGCAGTACGGTTTGGTACTTCCTCGTCTGGGCATTGCCTGAGATCTTCTGTCCCTCGGTGACAATATCGTTAATCGGAGCGTACTCACTGTCAATTCCCAGGTGACGCAACCCGTTCATCACCGCCCCACAAATCCGTCCATAGCTTTTCATGATGTTCTTTGGAATCGCTGGATGAGACTCAGGGACCACGATACTGTATGTTAACTCCTTCTCATGAAACACAGCACCCCCACCCGTGATCCGTCGCACGTACTCAACACCAAACCGTTCACAGGCTTGGATATCGACCTCATCCGTTAAACTTTGGAAATACCCAAGGGAGATAGCAGGGGGGCTCCACCCGTAAAATCGCACGGTTGGAGGGACGTTCCCCACACTAGCGGTGACCAGGATGGCTTTATCAATCGCCATGTTGCAATGTGCATTTTTGAATCCTGTTTGAAGCAACCGCCAGTGTTCCGTCATGATTTACACATCAATATCCCATGGGTGAGGCTTGCTGCATCTACCCCAATAAATTGTATATGGTACTCAGTAATGACAGAAGAAATCTTCTTCAGTAAAGATGTTTTTTCTATCACCGTGTTTTTTAATCTTGTTTCCAACAGCTCAATCGCTTCCTCTGGATAGGCAAAGAAATCCCCAGTGATGCCGATCTCCTTGATGACAAAGGTTTTTTCATCATAATCGACAGAGATTTTCAACAGCTTTCCCGCTGGCACCTTATACACAGAACGAGCTTGCATAGACACCAAGTGTATTTGGTTCTGTTTTTAAAAAGTTCCTCTTTGAAGCATCATCAAAGAAAAGCGTTCTGTGCATGATACGAGCTTCGTACCAGCGGCCCGGACTCAACATGTGAAAAACCCATCAGAAGCGCGGTTGTTTTCAGTTCTGAAAACTCATCAGGCGTATAATATTTGTGAACCATCGCGTGATTCCGTGTTGGCTGGAGATACTGCCCCATGGTTAAGAAATCAACTCCTGCAGTCCTCAAATCATGCAGAGTCGCATGAATCTGCTCGGTTTCCTCCCCCAGCCCAACCATGAAGCCGGATTTTGTCGGGATGCTCCCTGCGTTTGTTTTGAGAATTTTTAACACCCGTAAACTTCGCTGATAGCTCCCTTGTGGTCGTATAAAGGGGAATAACTCTTCCACCACCTCGATGTTATGGTTTATGACATCCGGGGCGGCATCTATCACCTGTTGAAGTGCGGTAACATTTCCCTGGAAGTCAGGGATGAGCACTTCGATTCTACATCCTGGATTTCCTTGACGAATCGCTTGTATGGTTTTATGAAAAACGCTTGCCCCTCCATCAGGCAGATCATCCCGGGTCACTGATGTGACCACAACGTACTTCAAACCAAGTGTAGACACACTTTCAGCGATATCGTGGGGCTCATCGGGGTTTAAGGGTCCCGGTGTTCCATGCGTCACATGACAGTAGCGACAATTTCTCGTACAAATGTTGCCCAGGATGAGAAAAACCGCGGTACCGTTCCCGAAACATTCCGCGATATTCGGACATTTTGCTTCTTCGCAAATCGTATGCAACTTGGCGGTTCTCAACAGGGTTTTTATCTTCGAATAATTTTCTCCGCCTCCGATGC
>JBAZLE010000119.1:0-6344 GCA_041650455.1 Thermoplasmatota archaeon
CAGGACAACGGGATATTGAATGGTATAACAGCCTTGTCAAAAGCCTTAAATTAGAGGATGTTCTTGTCATTAAATCTAGGGGGTGACATATGTCATGTCCCTACACAAGTAACATAAAGTTTTTAGAGCCTAAGAGAATATTAAGGTAATGAAATGCGAAACAGTCCCTGGAAAGAAGACGACACATCACGTGAAGATTTATACACTAAGTACCTGTGGATGGTGTAAAAAAACAAAGGAACTGCTGAAAACTCTTGATATTGCATATGAATATGTGGACGTGGACACGTTGTCGGGGGATGATTACACAGAAGCAACCGATGAAGTTAAAAAATATAATCCCTATCGTACGTATCCAACGATTGTAATTGATCATGGGAAACAGGTAATTCTTGGTTTTAAAGAGAAAGAAATTAAGGAGAAACTCCGATAATGTCTAGAAAAGAAATTATTTTTGACGCGATGAAAAGAAACGCGGAAGAAAATGGGTACTATCTTTGCCCTGACCAGCAGCTACTCGGCGATCTCATCGATGGTCTTGCTACAAACACCGCTCGCTACGGATATGGGTCCTGTCCTTGTCGTGTCGCGAGTGGAACGAAAACATATGATGCAGATATCATCTGCCCCTGCGAATATCGAGATGCAGATGTGGATGATTACGGCATGTGTTATTGCGGATTGTTCGTCAGTGAAAAGATAAAGAACAGTCCTTCTCTGTTAGGACCAATCCCCGAACGACGACCTCAAGAAGTCATAGATGCAGCGCTTGCTGCAGCGGAAAAAAAACCTCATACCTCCGAGGCATCTGCAGATTCTACCAAGCGACAGAAAAAATCAGAAAAAGTCACGGTCTGGAGATGTACCGTGTGTGGTTATCTGTGTGCGAGAGAACTCCCTCCGCCGATTTGTCCTATCTGTAAAGCCAAAGCGGAGCGGTTCGAGAGTTTCACGATTCACTAGAAATACGGTCGTATCAGACAATCTCTCGGATTTTCTTTATGATTTCATTTTTTTGGGCGACCGTTAATTCTTGGTCGAGTTTCGGGTACAATGAGACTTCCTCGAATGTTTTGTGTGCGATGATGAGGTCTTGGAATTCATGATACTGCACGGGTTTGTTCCACATCAGGTCCTTCCGCATGATCCGTATCTTATTGAGAATCTCATTATGTTGTTGGACGAGCTCAGGGACCATCTTATATCCCTCAAGAATGTTCTGCGGGTTATATGAGGAGAATATTGCTTTTTCTTCCGTGAAAATATGTTTTTCCAGCTCCCATTCGAAGGTATCAAATACCTTCATTCGGGACACCAGCTCGATTCCTACGCTTGTTTCAACATCGTGTAACAATTTGAGGATTTTTGCATGATCTGCGGTCATTAGCTCAAGGATTGATATCGCCTTCATATATACACAACTCCTTGTTGAATCAATGGTGTTGAGATAAGGACACTTGTTTATAAATCTAGCTTTTCAGGATCAGATACCTCCTCTTTGTTTTATCGTAACCTCTTTAAGTCCTGGATGTCTTCCAGCCTTGGAGCCGGGCATGGATCTTGTCGCAATCACGTTCCAAACGGTGGTCATTCTTCTTGGCATTGGTGTGTTTGGTTTTCTCATCGTCCAGCGGAAAGTTGTGGCAGAAAACGCCCTTGGGGCGTTATCAAATCTTGCCTTGGATCTTGCCTTGCCTTGTCTGGTCTTTATGAATATCGTTTCAAGTTTCTCTCCAAAAGAAACACCGGACTGGTGGGTGCTCCCTCTCTGGTGGGTTGTGTTCACTGGTCTTGCAGCACTACTGACGGGGGGGTTCATGTTTGTGTCAAAAAAGGCGACGAGGCGTGAGTTTGCGATGAGCCTGTTTCTCCACAACGGATTGTTTTTCCCTCTAGCGATCCTGACCGGGATGTTTGGCGCATCATCCCCCTATCTGGTGTCGTTGTTTTTGTTCATGATTTTCTATCCTGCGTTTCTGTTTAATATTTATCCGTATTTCTTTGGGAAAGGCGAGAAGAAAATCAACTGGAGGAGAATCTTTAACACCGTCTTTGTCTCAACGATTGTTGCCTTGATAATCCGATTTGCTGATATCCAGGAGTATATCCCCGATATTGTGTTGTCGATACTGACGATGCTTGGGGCGATGACCGTGCCGTTGTTGATGCTGGTGATAGGAGGAAGCCTTTCCTTGGATTTTCAGCGAAAAGGGAAAGTCTACAGCACAGAGATCGTGAAATTTGTTCTGATAAAAAATCTGCTATTCCCTCTGATTTTCTTAGCGGTGTTGTTGGTCATCAAGCCGTCGTTGCAGATTGCATTGCTGCTGATGCTCCAGAGTGCGGTGCCGCCGGTCACCGCGCTGCCGATGTTCACGAAGCGTGTTGGTGGGAATGAGACGTTGGTGAACCAGTTTCTGGTCGCGAGTTTCATCGCTTCCTTAGTCAGCATCCCCTTGGTCATCTCGTTGTTCAACTGGTTCTTTCCGATTGTTTAGGGGGTATTCAGGTTTGCAGGTGTCACATCCGGATGGGAAGATGCCTTTTGCCATGAAAATCTTACAGAGACGGCAGGTTTCCTTGATCATGGCATCGTCCGTGTAATTGAGGATGCGTTGTGCGGAGAGTCTGATTTCTTTGCTGATGTCTTCATCGTCAATGGTTTTGTTTCCTCGTTTGTGGGAGACGTATTGACAGACCGCTGCGGGGGTGATACCGAGTTTTTCTGCGGCTTCTTTTTGGTTTAATCCGAAGTTGGTGATGAGGCTTTCTGCAATCTCCTTTCGGACGAGGGGAAGCCCATTCCAGATTACATATTCACAGGGAACGCGTTTCATCACAGGGTACAAGGGTTCCTTTATACTTATAATTACTGTTTTAATTTTTTTTTTTCAAATGAAGAAAATGAGGGTGTGGTTTCGGCGTTTCCTGTGACATCAACAGAGGCGAAAGTTTTATATACCGTAGGTGTATTAACAATTGTTAATAGGGGTATATTGGAGATAAATGAAGAGGGTACCAAACAACTCACGTTAACACGCGTGGAGATGTAAAAACAAACGGGGAAAAATATTTTTTGCATCCCATCCTTTCCTCCTCTCCTCACCAACCTAAGATTCCCGTTTGCATTACATCTCTACCTTGTTTTTTTCCTTCTATCCATTCCAAAACGGAGAACATATGAACGACCTATGTTCGACCATCATCGACCTCAAACACAGCGACATACACAGAAAAATAGATCAAAGAATAAAGGAGTTCAAAACCATTGATACGCACTCCGCTGAGCAACTCTTTACGGAACTGTGCTTCTGCATCCTAACGGCAAACTTTGACTCTGAACGAACGATCCATATCCATGGGCAACTCCGCTCCTGTTTTTGCACCGAAACCAAAGAATCCTTAGCACGAAAACTACGACAGCTCGGGTATCGCTTCCCCAACACCAGGGCAGCCTATATTGTACAATCCGCTGCAAAGAAAGACCTCCTTCCCACAATCATCCGCACCCTCCCATACGAAGAACGACGAGACTGGCTCGTCAACAACATCACTGGATTAGGGTATAAAGAAGCAAGTCATTTCCTGCGAAACATCGGGTTCGATCACTACGCAATCATCGACTTTCACATCCTTGATCTCCTCGAACGATACCATTTGATCGCAAAGCCAAAGTCGCTCACCGCGAAAAAATACCGAAAAATCGAACAGGTCTTACAAACCATCGCAACACAAACACAGCTGACGCTTGCAGAACTCGACCTGTACCTTTTTTACCTTGAGACCGGAAAAATATTGAAATGAAAAACGATACAACGCTGATGTGAACCATGATGGACTACGATGAGATCATCAATAAGTTACACTCGCTGGCAAACCCGGAAAACGTCAACGGAATGGCGCGCTTCGGCATCAACCCGCAGAACAACCTGGGGATTTCCATCTACCAATTACGACGTCTTGCAAAACAAATCGGGACACACCATGCTCTCGCCCTCAAACTCTGGGACTCACAAATCCATGACGCACGACTGCTTGCCTGCTTCATCGATGACCCCAGGCAGGTCACCTCCGCGCAGATGGATGCATGGGCAGACGATTTCGACTCATGGGATATCTGCGACCAGGCGTGCACCAGCCTTTTTGATCTATCACCCCTTGCATATGAAAAAGTCTTTCAATGGCTAGACGAAGAAAACGAGTTTGTCAAACGCGCTGCATTCTCCCTCATCGCCGGACTAGCGGTCCATGATAAGACAGCCACAGACCAGGATTTCGAAGCCTTTCTCAAACTTTGTATCACCTCTGCGACAGATGAGAGAAACTATGTAAAAAAAGCGGTGAATTGGGCAGTACGAAACATCGGTAAAAGAAACATTCAACTGAACAAAAAAGCACTCGAAACCGCAGAAGAAATCAAACACATCGACTCAACATCAGCACGATGGATCGCCTCCGATGCAATCAGGGAACTGACCAGTCAGAAGGTACAACAAAAACTAAAAAGGAAAATGGAGGGAAAATAAACAAAAGTATGGCGTTCTCATCAGAGGCGGAGCGCTTGCACCGGGCATTCATCAACACAGACGCCACAATCGATGCAGGTGTCCTCATTGACCTCTGCTTTCTCAGTGACTTTGATTGCCTCGACCGGACATGCAGCCACGCAGGCTCCACAACCAGTACATTTCTCTTTATCAACTTTTACTGCCATAACAGTATACCTCGTCGCATCCCGGATATTTGTTATCCTATTTATCTTTTACCATCCCAGAAAAGCGAGCTTACCTGAAAAAAAATATTATAAACATGACTATGATAAAATCCAAAAAGAAACACCTCACACATTTTGACAGCGACAGCCGACGGCGCTTCATTGCTTTGGTTTATATTGTTCCATCTTCTTGTTCGCCTGTCGACCGTTCAGGGTAAAAAACAGGTATACACCCCCAAGCTCAAGTCCAAAAATAACGAGAAAATACAGAAACGTCACCAGAATCTTCTGAGGTACAAACCCATAAGAAAGGGCAATCGACCCAAGGAAAGGGATGAACATCCCAACTAAAATCAGCAACAACACCTTCAGAAGATCTCTGTGTTTTCCCATACAAACCTCCATAACCACTGTCCTATTAAAAATTATTTCTCTACATCACCAGAGAAATAATGTACAACCTTAACAGATCCTCGGGACAGGATCCCCCAGTGGTTTACGAATGATACGTTTTCCACCAACCCCGGTCTGCATCACCACACCGGAAACTGCACTGGTCGCCGCACCGATGATCGCAGCATGTTTCCCCAACTGATGCTTCCGAAGCACCGACAGAACATCATCCACCTTTTCCTTTACCACCCCAAGAACGACCTTACCTTCGTTGCCAATCTCCAACGGATCAATCCCAAGCATGTTACAGGCGGACCGTACTCCCTCAGGAATTGGTATCGCATCCTCCTCAAGAAGAACCCCTACCTTCGACTTCTCTGAAAACTCGTTGACCGTGTTCGCAAGGCCACCTCTGGTTGGGTCTTTCGCACAGACAACCCCACCCTCTGCAAGAACCCGTGCCATCAAGACATTCAATGGGGCGACATCTGAATGAATCGTAGTCTCAAACCCGTACCCCTCACGAAACGACAATAGCGCTATCCCATGCTCCCCGATATTCCCAGAAAGAATAAGGACATCCCCCTTCCGAAGATTACTGTCAAGCAGCCAACGGCCAGAAAACTTCCTATGCCTCATCACTTCCTTGATGTTCTTCTCAAGAACCGCACTTCGCCTCCCAATCCCGCTAGTGTTGATCATGAACTGCTGAATCGCCCCCTTCTCCACGACCTTGGTATCGCCCGTGATGATAGGCACACCAGCCGTCTCAGCGGTCCGACCCATGCTTCTCACAATCGTCTCAAACGTCTCAAGAGAGAACCCTTCCTCGATGATAAACCCGGTGGATAACGCAAGAGGCTCACCGCCAACCACTGCGACATCGTTAATCGTTCCACAGACGGCAAGCGAGCCGATATCACCACCAGGGAAAATCAACGGCTGCACCGTATGAGAATCCGTAGAAAACACGACATCATCGATAACCGCAGCATCATCCAGTGCGGTCAACGTCACCTCCGCACGACCCTGTTGCTTAAAGAACCGTAGGATGCTGTCTTTGACGAGCTGGTCCATCAGTTTCCCGCCAGCACCCTGCGCCAATGTAATCTTCTTTACCATGATATCCCCAAGAATACTACTTCTACACGGTATGCGATGGAGAGGATTTATTTATATTCTCTGTTACCATCACCCAGGCTCATATGTGGCAATGGCAAGACTTTGTGCTTACCTT
>JBAZLE010000120.1:0-6292 GCA_041650455.1 Thermoplasmatota archaeon
TCGAGTGCAAGGTCATTTAACGTGCCGGCACCAACAATTTTTGGGCCAGGCATCAGGGTGACCTGCTCAAGACCGCACATTTGTTTGGATGCCTCACAGGCATAGATGGGGATTCCCATGTCCAGGGTTTTTTGAAGCATCTCCGCGACACTGGGGAACTTACCCAGTTTAATCTTTGCTGCTGCCCCAGGAAGTAAAATGTTTAGTCCTGTCCCCAGATAGTATACCATCGGTGTGATATCCATCATTTTCGCGGTCTGCGCAAGTACCAAGGGTGCGTATTGTTTCTCAGGGTTATCTGTGGTAATCACATACAGTATCGAGTTTTCATCTTTCATCGACGTACCTCATTTCATCCGTTTGATATAGAAGGTCATCAACGGCCCTCCTTTTTTGAATCTTAAGATCTGATGGCCGGTTCGTTTCGCCCATCGTTTGATGTCTTCTTCTGCAGCAGGGTCGTCGGCTTGGACCTTGAGCACCTGGCCGATGTCGAGTTTTTCGATTTCTTCTTTGGTCATGGCGATAGGCATCGGGCAGTACATCCCGACACAGTCGACTTCTGCATCAGGGACGATATCAGGGGGGTCCGGCATAGTTTCCTTCTCATCAGATTTTTAAAGCAAGTTACCTTAGTAGTTTTCTGTAGCAACCTCATAATAGGCCTGTGGATGTTGACAGGCAGGGCATTTGTTGGGTGCTTCTGTTCCTTCGTGAACATACCCGCAGTTTCTGCACTTCCATTTGACGATTTTTTCTTTTTTAAACACCTGCTTTTTCTGAAGGTTCGCAAACAATGTCCGGTATCGCTTCTCATGGTGTGCTTCTACCATGGCGATATACTTGAAACTGCTGGCAACTTCTGGGAATCCTTCTTTTTCGGCAACGGAGGCGAAATCCGGGTAGATGGTTCCCCATTCTGCTTTTTCGCCCTCTGCTGCTTCGTTGAGATTTTCCGGTGTGGTGCCGATGACACCCGCGGGGTACATCGCGGTAATCTCCACCATACCACCCTGTAGATGTTTAAAGAACACCTTTGCGTGTTCTTTTTCATTTTCCGCAGTCTCAAGAAAAATCGCTGAGATTTGTTCGTAGCCTTCTTTTTTTGCTTGTGACGCAAAATAGCTGTACCGGTTTCTCGCTTGTGATTCCCCTGCGAATGCTGCTAGGAGGTTTTTTTCTGTTTGTGTTCCTTTTAAACTTTTCATGTGTTTCATCTCCATATTGGTGTTTTTTTAAGGTCCTGCATGGACCATGTCCCAGTAGACATCAGCTTCCTCGAAGCGGTCCATGCTTTCTTTTTCTATCTCAAGGATTTTGTAATGTTGTAACTCCATGTCTGCGAAATAGGAAAGGGTGTTGCGTATGTTCTCATCCTTGGTGAATTGTTTTGAGAGGGATTGGTAGAACTCATGTGCTGTGTGCTCGGCGTTCATCGCGTTCTTGAGCAGTATGCTCAAGGGAGTGTCTTCATCAGGGATTATCAGAGGAGGGAGGGGAACAGGGGTGGTGGTGGGAATATGGATGGTTTTCTTCGGGAATTTTGCTTTATACACCTGTTCTATGAAGTCCTTGTGTTTCTGTTCTTCTTTTGCCAGAAATCTGAGTTTGTCCTTCAGTAAATCGTTTTTTACTTTTTCAGCGATGGTGGTGTACACGGTAAAGCTTTCGATTTCGCTTTTCATGGCAGCCAGCAGGAGTTCCTCAAGACTGTATTTCCTTAAATCCATGTTCTCATCCTTCCGCAGATTTCGCTTATGCGGTGATTACTCCTTTTTTCTCTTGGAAAGTTCTCGGTCGAGCATGAAGAGTTGCCCGGGGCTTTTTTCGATCATTTTTAGTTTCTGAACGATGGTATCAGTGGAAAGCTCCTCTTCGACTTGCTCGTCATGGAACCAGTTCAGCATGCTTGTCGCTGCGTAATCTTTTTCTGCTGCTGCGATGGTGGCGAGATTCTCGATCATGGCGGTGACTTTTTGTTCGTGTTTGAATGCATCTTCAAACGCGTGCAATGGTGATTTCCATGTTGTTGGGGTCGCAGCGATCGCACTGAGAAGGACTCGGCCTCTGCGTTCATGAATGTGGTTGTAGAATTTCATGGCATGTTCCACTTCTTCTTGTGCCTGGACTCTCATCCAATTCGCAAATCCACCAAGGTTGATTGATTCAAAGTAGGCGGACATGGAGAGATACAGGTACCCTGACCAGAGTTCCGCGTTGATTTGTTTGTTGATTGCGTTTTCTAATTTTTTACTTAACATCATTTTTTTTACCTCCTTTTACATCTAATTCGATTATTTAATGCGCCTCATTGGTGCACCGCAACAATAGGGCGCTGTTTTTTTTCTTTTATTGCTTCTCAAAGGCGTCTTTTCCTGCTCCGCAGATCGGGCAGACCCAATCATCAGGGAGATTTTCAAATGCAGTTCCTGCGGCGATGCCGGTTTCCGGGTCGCCTTTTGCGGGGTCGTAGATATATCCACAGACCGTGCATACATATTTGTCCATTTTTATTACCTCCTTTTTTTTCTCTGTTTTCTTATCGATATCACGAAAGTAGGTCGGTGCGGTTTTTGGCGAATAGCCGCCCTTCACCTCGTGGTAATACTCATAGGTCATGACGGATTCTTGAGAGAGTATCGCTGCATCGGTGATCTTTCCGATGAAAATCGTATGGGTCCCGACATCACGTTGATCGATGACCTCTGCCTCAAGATATCCTATGGTATGATCCAATATGACAGGGATGTTGGTCGTACTGAGTTTGAAATGTACGTTATCGAATTTGTTGATATCCCGACCGGATTTGAATCCGAAGGTTCCAATGAAGGGGAGGGGGGTGTTCTTGTCAAGGATGGAGACGGAAAACGCCTTGCTTTTGGTGATGAACTCGTGAGTGAGATTCTGTTTGTTGATGCTGACTGCGATGGTGGGGGGTTCGGAGGTGACCTGGAATAAGGCGTTCGCAATCTGACCGTTTGTTTTTTCCCCGTTCTTTGAACAGACTACATACAGCCCGTATGAGATTTTATGAAACGTTTTTTTATCCATTGTAAGGCCGTCCTTTTTCCTTTTTCTGGCAGTTCTTACATGTGCCCTTGAAGTACCCTTGTACTTCTTCGACGTGGTGGCCGTCTTGTATTGTTCGGCCCATGTTTGGGCAGGTGATGTCGATATCATAGATCTCGCCGCAGTGCGTGCAGATGAAGTGATGGTGGAGTCCTTCGTCGATGTCATATCTGAGCTCTGATCCGGAGATGGCAAGAGACTGAACGATCCTGTGTTTCTTCAGGATTTCCAGGGAGTTATAGACCGTGGTGCGGGAAAGGGAAGGGTGTTTCTTTTTGAGTGTCGAATAGATTTTCTCAACGTTTGGGTGGGTATGGTGTTCATCGAGGTATCTGAGGATCTCAAGGCGGGGTGAGGTGATCTTTAGGGAATGGTCCTTGAGGATTTTGACGTATTTCTCGTACATACCTATCAAAGCTGTGATGATTTCTATATTGTAGTAATTACAATTTAGGAGGTATTACAAAACAGTATAAATAGTTTTCTAAACCAACAAAAAAGAAATGTTTAAGAAGAAGAACCCATCCCTCAGTCCCATGGAATACTCGTTCCTCTATCACACCATCATCCCCTTCGCCCTCTCCGCAGCAGTCGTCGTCCTCGTCATCATCATCGCAGAGAAATACGGCACAAAAACAGGAGGAGTCATCGGAACACTCCCCTCGACTATCATCATCGCCTTTCTCTTCATCGCCTTAGACAAAGGAACCCAGTTCGCCTCAGACTCCGTCGTAGTTGTCCCCGCAGAAATGGGCATCAACCTTCTCTTCCTCTTCCTCTTCGCACTGCTCTGTCATAAGAGACTCTCGGTCGCATTGGCAGGCTCCCTTACAGGATGGACACTCCTCACTATTCTCCTTTATTATTCCAACCTAACGTCTATTGCTATTTCTCTCATCAGCTATCTTGTCTGCTTTCTAGCTACCTTTCTCATCCTGGACAAAAAGAAAAAAATCATCTCCCAGGACACCATACAAGTCCATTACACCCCCTACAAGCTGCTCAGTCGAAGCCTCCTCGCTGGTACCGTCATCGCTCTCGCAGTCAGTTTCTCCAACCTTGGCACGGCACTGAGCGGGATTTTCTCGGTGTTCCCGGCCATCTTTCTTTCAACGATGCTAATCTCGTTTCGAGAACATGGGCCACACTTCACCGCCGCCATGGCAAAAGGCATGATCTACGGCAGCCCCAGCGTCGTCAGCTACGCTGTAGGAATCCATGTCCTCTACCCCCTCATCGGCATCCCTGCAGGGACCATCGCTGCATTTCTCATCGCCCTGCTCGTCACACTGATTCTGTTCAGTCTCCGAAAAAAAATACGATAACCACCGGTGTTCTGTCTATTTGTTCGTGTATCGATACTGGATCTGACAGCTCCCCTCACTGCTCACCATACAGGGACCGACTGGGTTTTCCGGGGTGCACTCATGTCCGAACAACGGACACTGCGTTGAAGAAATCAACCCTCGGAGGACCTCTCCGCACAGGCACCCCACTGGCTCCGTAAACTCCGCTTCGGCGACCAAACCAAGGTCTTTTTCGTATTTCTCGCGTGCATCATACGATTCGTACTTCTTCCGAAGACGCAGACCAGACCGAGCAATCAAGGGAAACCCCCGCCATTTGACATCCACTGGTTCGAACACTTGCGTGAGGATCTGCTGGGCTTTCCTGTTCCCCTCCGGCTTCACCGCCCGAGCATACTCATTCTCAACCTCAGTCTTCCCCTGCTGAACCTGCCGCACCAACATCCAGACACCCATGAGCAGATCCAAAGGCTCAAACCCTGCGATCACCTGAGGGACCCGATAGTCTTTCGAGATGAATTCGTACGGTTTTGTCCCGATGATTGTCGAGACATGCCCTGGTTCGATGAACCCGTCGATTTTTCGTTCACCCATCTCAAGGATTGCCTGTAACGCAGGGGGAATCAACCGATGGCAACACAGCACAGAAAAATTCGACGGTGGGCCCCGCAACAGCACCGAGGCGGTCGTTGGCGCGGTCGTCTCAAAACCAACCGCCATAAAGACCACCTCTTTTCCTTTGTGCTTCTCAGCAAGGGCTACCGCATCTTCGATACTGTACACGGTCCGCACGTCACAGCCTTCCGTCTTCATCTGCTGCAACGAGGAGCTTGCCCCAGGGACGCGGATCATATCCCCAAACGTCGCAATCGTCTTTCCCTGTCGCGCCAGCAGCAAAATCTCCTCGATTTCCTTCGGGGTCGTGACACAAACGGGACATCCTGGACCCTGCCCGATCTCAACACCACAGTCCTGTAATACTTCATCCAATCCATGTTTAACTAGCGTGTCTTGATGGGTCCCACACACATGCATGAACCGAAGACTCACCTGTGCTTTGGTAATCTGGGAGAGAATGTCATCAGCAAGTGTCTTGTCCCGTAAAGAAAACACTATCCCTCCTCCTGAAGAGACAACATGTCTCGAAACAACTCCAGCGTCTCTTGCGCCTCATGCTCATCAAGGACCTGGATAGCGAACCCAGCATGAACCAAGACATAGTCACCGATTTTTACCGAGACTAGAGACACGTTCGCTTTCCGTTTCGTCCCACTCCCGTAATCTACGGTCGCGGTTTGTTTTTCCCTGTCAAGCTCGATGATTTTCCCGGGGATCGCCAAGCACATGTCCTTTTCTTTTCCCTCTGCGCGCCTAAGCTTCAAAAATGACTTTGGTAGCCCACATGATGAGAATACCACAGATGAACACGAGAAGCGTGGCCATATATTTTTTCATATCTAACTCTTTTCGAATCTCTGGAACAAGATCGGTTGCAGCAATGTAAATGAATCCCCCTGCAGCGAACGGGAGGATATAGATGACGATGTTTTCCACCAGACTAGAAACAAAAAATCCAACGATCCCGCCGATAACAGCGGTTAAAGCGACCACAAAGTTCAGAAGAATCGCCTTTTTCTTAGAAAAACCACCATACACGAGCACAGCAAAATCACCGATTTCCTGAGGGATCTCATGGGTCGCAATTGCAATCGTTGTGGTAATACCAAGAGGAAGGGAAACGACATAGCTTGCAGCCATGATTAACCCGTCGATGAAATTATGAATCGAATCCCCAACAAGATTCATGTAATGAAAGGTATGCACATCGCACTGTCCCTTATGGCAATGCCGCCAATGCAGCACTTTTTCTATCAGGAAAAACAGGATGAAACCGACAAGCACCAACATATACACAC
>JBAZLE010000121.1:0-6268 GCA_041650455.1 Thermoplasmatota archaeon
CTTCCGTTCCAGTCATACTCATTCAGATAGGTAAAATCACCGCAACTGATCCCAATGTATCTGAATTTGTCTCCCGCGATGAGAAATCCCCCAGGGAGCATCTTCGCTGGCTGAGAGAAATACGATGGCCATCGATGGATGATGGTCCCGTTCATATCAATGAGGACGGTGGTGGTATAGCGATTCAGTACCATGTAACCGTCACAACATCCTCCCGAGTAGGTGACGACAGCGCCAAGAGGATCTTGTGTTTCCAGACGAGAACTTGACGTGGTACCTCCGATAATACTTTCACAAGATAAAATAATTACGAGGAAAACACACGCAACGACTACGAAAGGAAAATCCGTTAGCCTTGATGACACTATGGAACCTCCACCTGTTCTAGTTCATAAAAATAATCTTCATGAGAATATAAAATTTATCATACAAAGATTATCAAAATTGATAATTTACACTACTTAAATTTATATGGTTTGGTCGGTTTTTTCTATGGTTTTAGGGGGCTTCGGGGGAAGAGAGAATTACTTCTTCGAGTTTTTGTGCCAGTGGTGTTGTTTGTTTTTCTATTTGGATTGTTTTTCCATTTCTGAGTTATGTTGTTTTGCGATTCCTTGTTTTATTTTTCTACCCAGG
This sequence comes from Thermoplasmatota archaeon, assembly GCA_041650455.1. Classification (GTDB taxonomy): domain Archaea; phylum Thermoplasmatota; class E2; order DHVEG-1; family DHVEG-1; genus SM1-50. Next base: position 637 of record JBAZLE010000121.1, read on the forward strand.
AGGAGGGCGTCTTTTTCTGTCAGTTCGCTGTTGGAGAGCAGGTTGTCCATCAGTTCGAGTTTTCGTGCGTGGTTCCATATGGCTTGTCTGGCGATTTCGCTCCATTTGATCTCCGAGTGTTTTTTCATGATTTTATGGAGATCTTCGGGGATTGCTAGGGTCATGTTCGTCATAGAATGCTCCTTCTTAAGTATAATATGTGTATTTACTTATATAAGGTTTTTGTCCTGCTCTGCATACAAAGGACTCATGGATATCTCCCAGATGTTTTGCTATCGATTCCAAAGGGGTGACTTGTTTATAGCTTTTTGTCTGTTATCTTTACTGCTTGTTTGTAAAAAAGAGGATGCTAGGAGATTGGTACCATTTCTCCAGCTCTTTGAGGAAGTCTTCTGAGACTATTGAATTATGGTGCAACCCAAACTCTCCTCGTTTCTTCCCCACAATCGTGTTCGTTCTCCTGGAGAGGAGGCTGCATCGATCATCGATAGATCACGCCTGGAACGATTGAACTCACGCAGATTGAGACCTCGGGGGGAAGGTGATGATTGTTGTGGCGTCATCTGAGAAGAAGGGTCTGTGAATGGATCTTCTGAAGAGGCGTCTGACGAGGAAAAGACGTAAAAAGTGATATGGCATAACCAGAAAGTAGAAGTGACCTCATGAGAATCGGAAGTATCAAGGAATACATGTGCAGAGATTGCAAATATTTTGAATATTCTGGAGAGTATGCTGGGGAGGGGTTGTGTCGTGTAAGTGGGTATAAAATGAAAAACGAAATCCCACTCTTTTATGCAGGGCAGGAGGAGTTAAAGAGCAAAGGTGAGCAAATACCAGCATTCGTTTGTAAATACCATAAAAAGGAGCGGATAAAACAAAGAACATATGAGGTGAAAAAAAGATAGGTACAGATGGGCAAGAACGGTCCTGGCCATCTCTTTTTCTTTGCTCTGGTGTCGATTTGGACAACAACAGGGTGTGCTCAAGATATGTTTTTAAGGAAACACTTATTTTGATATTGCAATACGACAGGGTATACAAATGAAGAAAGTTGGGTATGCGACACTAGACGATGTCCTTGATGACCTCCTGAGTAATGTACCAGGGGGGTTTAAGGAAAAAGTAAAAACGATGACACGTGATGAATTCATCGTAAAACAGCATTTCAATTTGGGGATGACCATCAAAGAAAAATATTTTTATCGAAATCGGGCGCAAGAGCAGCTGATCAAGAGTTTAGGTCTGGGTGATAAAAAAGAGTACAGGTTTTTTGATGGAGATGTGTTCTCACAGCTCATTTTGGAGGCGCTCTGGAAAAAGATCACCACTGGAAGCACAAAGCAGTCGTGAGATGAGACTGGGGGGTCCAATGCAAGGTACGAGCAAATAAAGCAGAGGTGGTGTCGTATCTCAAAATAACTTCCCTCTGATTCATTTATAAGATTATAAGGAAAGATGAAGGAAAAATGAATGTTTGCATGAGGAGAAGGTGGTGTAAGAAACCGAGGAGAGGATGAATCAGGTTGCCTATCTATTTATACGAGAATCTGTTTCTCGGTGTGGTGAGCTGATGAAATACGTCATTGTGTATTTTTCACGATTCGGCAATGGAAAGAAGCTGGTGGAGTATCTCGCGGGAAAACTGAAGGAGAAAAAAGGAACGATACAGCTGTTCAAGGTTGACGAGGCAGACCCTGGTGCCCTGCCTGAGGCTGACGTGTATGTGTTTTCCGCAGCAGCCGAGGCCTTCAGCCTGCAGAGAGACATGAAAAAGTTCATGAACGAGCTTACGGGGATGGAGGGAAGAACCTATGGGATCATCAACACCCATGGGATGAAAAAGAACCGGCTGGACAAGATGGAGAAGATCCTTTCGAAGAAGCACATGGTGAAGCTGGCCGGGGTGGAATTCCACGTGGAAGGAGACGGGGTTCAGACCGGCAATGGTCTTCCGAGCGGCTGGGAAGCACGGCTGGATGAGTTCGCGGGAACACTAGGATAAACGTGAGCGTCTCTTCCCGAGATGTTCCTTTCCTTTTCCGTAGTGTGTGAACCTTTCTGAGAACGACAGATGGGAGGTTACTCCTCAATAAAGCACCGGAGCACCGAGAAGAGATGGGGGAACCGCTGTAACAGACGCATGAACATACAGCCGAGGGAAACGCTTGTTGTGATGGCCACCTCAAAATACGTCATGTTGCTTTCTGCACCGTTTTCGTCCACCGCCATTGAATTGATAATCAATATGTTTTTTACCAGATAGGTATGGTCCATTTCGATTGCGACACCAGAGGGATACGGCCCGTGCCATTCCGCGCCACCACAGACGTCACCCCAGTCGACATAGTAGGTGAGGTTATCACCATCGGGGTCCGTGGAATTGAAACTCCAGGTGTACCCGATCCCGACCTTCACACTTGTTGGGCCAGTGATCGTTGGTGCGTCTGGCCGATGATTCTCTATCCAGGCGCTCCTGGGGATTATCGCACCAGCCCCGACTCCACTCAACAGTACCATTCCTATGAGGGAGAGAGCAATACGTTTCTTCATCGTTTTCCTCCCCAACTATGAAAATAAAGAAACTGTGTCTATTTAAAACTTTGTCAGGAGACGGCTGCATCCACCCTCACGGTTTTGAATACCCATCGATTGACGAATCAGGGGAACAGTTTTTCCAGGAGATGCACGTCGAGGCGTTTACCGAACTTCACACCCACCTCTTTCATCACTCCGATAGGGAAGAACCCGAGGGATTCATGCAGGGAGACACTGGGGGTGTTTCCTTCGGTGATGCGGGCGAGAACTGCATGCAGACCTTGTCTGCGTCCTTCTTCTAACAACTGAGTGAGGAGTCGTGTACCGATGCCTTTTCCCTGGTAAGGTTCGGTGACGTACAGGGAGACTTCCGCGGTGTCGGTGTACGCACAGCGGTCAGACCATCTGGAGAGTGCGCCCCAGGCGATGATGCGGTCGTCTTGCTCTGCGACCATGAGTGGGTTCTTGGTCCCATGGTCCTGGAACCAGAGGCGTTGTTCTTCGATGGTCTTTGGTGTCGTATCAAACGTCGCGGTCGTCGTCTTGATCGCGTCATTGTAAATCTCAGTGATCATCGGGAGATCCTTTTCGTGGGCTTTACGGATGTGTACGGTGTCGTTCTTCATAGGAGATCAGATTCATACAAAGAGAGAAAATGTCCGTACATAAAGATACCTCCTTTTATGAAAAAAAAAAGGAAGAAATCACTCGTCTGGAGAACGAGTAAAAAAAAACAGGGATAAAACGGTTTCTTTGGACAAAAACCCAAGAGAAAAAAAATTTATAGCGATGGACGGCTTTTACCTGTGCGGAAATGACAGGAAAAGAGTAATTCCCAAGACAAAAAAACAACGCGAGTGATTTCTGATTTCCAGAGGAGCACATGGAGTATTATTGCAATGAATGTAAAAAGACTCTGACAGCAGAAGAGTTCTTCTATTCGATGAACAAATATCACAAGGCGCTGTGTGCTGAGCATCAGCGGAGTCGGAGCATCCGTGGGACGACACAGGAGTTACAGGACCTGGTACGAGAGAGACATAAGGATGAGTTGATACAGGATATACCGGTGTTGAGGACGGTGAAAGATTGGATAGCGGCTGATTTTGAGACCTGGGAGAAGGTCCTGAAAAATAAGGACACTGGAAGTTATCGTATTACCGTTTCAGGGAACGAGGGAAAAAATAGGTCTTCAAAACCTACTAAGAAATAAAGAGAAATAGGAGTAGTGAAGCAAGGAAGACGGAAGAAGGATTCCTATCCGATCTTTCAGGAGGGATTGTCTTGAAGAAGAAACAAATGAGGAAGGAAACGAGGGAAGAGGTGGACGACATTACTGAAGAGGACGTCAGGGTACCGTTGGGCACCCTGGTTATCGATAAACATACGGCGGTGACCATAGGGAACATGTTCGGCTATGCTGATGTTTTTGCTGCGATAGAGGGAACCGTGCTGGTGTTCTGGGGTCAGGAGCGAAAGATTCGAGATACGGATGTTCTTTTTGCGTTTACCTCGCTTCTCAAGGATTTTGACCATCAACCAGAAGGCTCCCTGGCATCAGAGAAAGCAAAATGCATCAAAGCAACCCTTCTTTTCAGAAAACAGGAAAAGCTAAAGGACTACACCTATGGGGAGATTACGAGTTGTCTGTCCAAGCTGATCACGATCGCCAAGGACCATCGCAGCCCTGATGGGATCGGGTACCTGAAATGGGTGAAGACCTTTTTTGAGGGGAATATGCCGATGGACAAAGAATCGATCCTTGAGTATCTGTTTACAAACGAACTGTAGGTTCGTGTGTCGTTTTCAGGGAGGTTGTCTCTCAGGAGCAACAGGGTCATCGAAAAAACTAAATAGTATTAATTACCATAATGGTAATTATGAATAGATATACGAAGATGTACGGCTGGTTGTATCACACGTTTGGCACCGCCACGTTTACCATTGATGAGTTCAGGATGATGTTTCCCAGCCCCCAGCCAACAAAGATCATCCATGATTTAATCAAATCAGAGTTCATGAGACGAACAAAGCGGGGGACCTATCAAGTCGTAAAACCAGACGAGTTCGTCCACAACATCGTCAAAGAAAACGTAGAAACACGTCATATTTTGTCACAGGCTACGAAACAATATGCCTATACCCACAGCACGGCCGTCAACATCTGGACCGAGGGGTACTACTGGACCGATTTTACCAAAGGCTTCAAACCAATCCACATCACCATCCGCCGATCCGATGTACCGTACTGGATCGAATTCTTCAGGCAGAACGACGCAGAGTACGTTTTTGAGTCCGAAAGCAAGACCGTGTTTGGGGTCACCTACGTCTTGCATCCAAAAGAAACAGTCAGCGTCGATATAAAAGACGGCACCCCCGTCGTTCCTTTAAAGGAGATAGTCCAATACTGCAAGAACAATAGGATCGTCTATCAACCCGCATTGGAATATTTAGATAAAAAATATCACTTGGGGTTATTTGACAGCTACGAGCAGGTGACCTCATGAGTACTGATTTTTCGCAACGGGAAAAAGAATGCTTCGATTTCCTGCGTCGCATCCCAGCCACCACACCCTACGTCGTCATCGAAGGATACGCCGTGACATCCTACGGGTTCCCCCGATTCTCTGTTGACTTGGACCTCACGATACCGATACGTGAACTGCCGTTTTTCAAGGAACAGGTTAAAGAGTCTGGTTTTGTGTTTACAAAGGGAAAAGAGGATCTTGCGTATGCCGGGAGATTCGAGCGGTACGAGAAAGACCTTGTCAGCATCGACCTTCTCATCAATGGGGTCGCGTCACGTCAAACCGGATACTGTTATCCATTTTCCTATATTTTCAAACACTCTCACATCAGGGAGACCAGCGGCTGGGACCCTGCAAATACAGTAAAAGCCAGAATCGCGACAAAGGAGATGCTCCTTGCATTGAAAATTCATTCGATGAGGACTGCCGATACAAGGGATATCATCATGTTGTGCTACGAGAAACCCACCGTTTCCACGCTCCTTGCTCACCTCACCAAAGGCCCAAGGAAACAATTACAGGGACACATCGATGAGTTACGAGCGGTCTTAGGAAACGCTGCGTTGAAG
>JBAZLE010000122.1:0-6264 GCA_041650455.1 Thermoplasmatota archaeon
CAAATGAGAATATCCTGAAATCCCCGTTGTTTCATACAGAGGGAACACTCATGAATCGGTTCTAAACCAACAAGGGCTCGCCCGTCTAACCAAATCTTGTAAAGTTTTTGCATTGACGGGGGGATTTGTTTTTCTGTGCGGAACCCATCAAGGATTGAAATACGTCCACCTGATTTAAGGACTCGATACATTTCTCGTATGAAATCATCCTTCGAACGAGCATAGTTTGCAGACTCAAGAGCAATGACTCCATCGAAGAACTTGTCAGGAAACGAGGTGTGACAGTAGTTCTGTAAAAGGAAACTTGTATTGGAAGTAACCGAGCGTTTTGTCGAAAACCGTTGTGCCATCTGCACATGCGTTGGGACAATCGTGATACCAACGAAGGACACCTGTGGATATTTTTTCGCTAGATATATCGAAGTGCCTCCCACGCCACATCCTGCATCAAGAATCTGAAGAGGTGATGGTGTCGTGAACCTAAGAAGGTGCCAAGAGATATCATTCATATGCAGCACTGCTTCCTTATGCGAGTGAATTCCCTTGTCGTAGTATCCGAAATGGATAGCAAGGGTTGTATCGGTTTCCCACCAGAGTTCTGATTTGGACCAAAATTGCTCGTAGTAGTGTACCACGTCTTCTTCATTTCCGACCATACGTTTTTCCTGTCCCCCCTTAGGCAATATGATGAGTGGTGGAATCGTCCTATACGACTATTGGATATATTAGATTTATGAAAAATAATCTGGAGAAAAATATCCAAGAAAAAACGCAAGGCACAGAAAAGGATCAGTGGGTAATTTCTCAGATTGTGTACCCAAAATAGGTAAAGTACTTCTTCATCTTTTTGAAGATAAACGTTTTTAGGAACGATACTTCTGGTGTCAACTTGAGTTTTCTTGGTTTGACGTACCCGCTGAAATCCCTTTGGGAGCTTATCCCAAGGAACGTTAAAATAGTGTTCATGACCGCATTGGGTTTTTCACAGAGATCTTCGTAGCGAACTGATATATAGTCGTCCTTTGAAAGATATTGGATGTTTTTTAAATACGAGTCAGTTCCGGTTTTTACCCGCCAAAGAACTTCAAAGACCCCGGGGGGAAACACCAAGGTATAATAGACTCGATACAAGAACAGAAGAAGAGGATTCTGATACATTACGTTCATCTCTTTGGAGTACAGTGAGATGAACTCGTCTTTTTCTGTTAATCGGCTCTTCCAGAGTTTCATCGTCGAGCTGATCACGTCAAGGGGGTTTCGTTGGATAAAAATGAATTTTGCTTGCGGGTACATCTTCTTTATAGACAGAAAATTTGGATAATCATAGGGGTTTTTCAGGAGGAGAGGGTTGGCAGATCTAGAAATAACAGCGATTTTTTTGCATAAAAGTTCGAATACCTCCTTGTTTTTCTCTGTGATGTGCCAGGGATAGTTTCGTTGCGAAAAGATGTAGACGTACTCATGTTCGTAGTCAGCGGACACCTCGATGGTATCGGTCTTTCTGGTCGTGATTCCTTTTTCTTTTAAAGAATTGTTTATGAGTTGTTTTTCTTTTTCTGTGAGTCCCTGGTAATGATTGTAGAGCAAACGATCGAACCGCAACACGTGATACAAGGAGAGTGCGGTAAAGTGCCCTGTCTTGTTTAACATGCGGTATAGGATGGTGGTGCCAGAACGATGAAGACCTAGGAGAAAGACTGGGGTGAACGTTATGTTCTTGATGCGGCCGGTATACTCATCGTCCAGGGTTGTTTTTGCTGGTATCGTTTCACCTTGTTTTCTCTGGACATATGACAAATTATATTAATAATGGTATGTTCTGAACTTGGCTGTCATGAATCCTTTCCTAAATCCGTTCAATAGCCTTCCGTTTTTAAAAAATTATGTTAAGGCACCGCAACGGTTACTGAAGTATGACCGAAAAAAGATGCAGACCTATCGCGACAAAGTCTTTCGCACCCTCATTCGATATGCCTATACGGTCCCGTTATACCACAAAAAATACAAAGCCGTGGGGATAACACCGGATGCCATCAAAGGGATTAAGGATATCACCAAGCTTCCCTTTATCACAAAAAAAGATATCGTTGAGAACTACCCTGAGGGGGTCGTACCCGTTGGGTACGATAGGAGGAAAGCATCAGTTGCGTATACGAGCGGTTCGACAGGAAAACCTGTGTCCGTGTTTCTCGATTTTCCCACGCTTTCCCAAGGATTGCTCCTCTCGGTGCGGCAGGGGATCACCTATGGGTATAGCCCCAGAACCGCAAAAATCGCAAGCGTCGGGACGTTTAATCAAGGGAGAATCGATAGAGTCTATGATGATGCGATCTTAGCGCATACGAAGATATTCCGGAGATCAAATAACTATCTGTCGATGAACGCGTTTGATCCTATCAAAGAAATTATCACAAAACTGAATGAGTTTCAACCGGATATCATTTATACATACCCCATCGTACTGCAACACCTTGCGTATTTTAAAAAGAAAGGGCATGGCGAGCATATCAACCCGAAAATTCTCCAAGTCGGGGGATACTCCATGGATGAATACACACGCAAGTACATTCAAAATGTGTTTCGTTGTCCCACGGTGAACTTATATCAATCCGTCGAAGCCTGTGGCACCATCACCTATGAGTGCCTCCAGGGGACATGGCATATCAACCATGATTTTTACGAGGTAGAAGCAATCGATGAGAACATGCAGATCGTCCATCCCGGCGAACGAGGACATATCGTTGTCACACGATTATTCGGCCGCGGAACCCCCATTATCAGATACACAGGGATGGATGATTGGGTGACGTTGCTGCCCGAATGCAAGTGTCCTTGCGGTGTTCAGACACCTATTTTCAAAAATGGTGTGGAAGGCAGGATCAGTGCACGAGTAATTCTCCCAGACGGCAGAGTGTACCCGGCTCAATCATTTGAAATGGTCTCGATGGTCCTCAATGAGTTAAAAACCTATAAAATAACTCAATTTCAGATTATTCAACATACACTCGACGATCTTGAAATCAACCTTGTGGTGGATAACGATCTTCGTGACACCGCACCATCATTAGAACTGATTTTTAAAAAGATCTACGAGAGATATCGAGAAAAATGCGGTCCTACGGTCAATATCATCGTCAAAGAGGTCCAAGAAATAAAATCCCCTCCGAATAAACCGACACCCCTTGTTCTTTCAAAAATCAAACTCGAGGATGGCTATAAAATACTGGAATCCCAATAGCTCTTCAGTGAAGCGATACGCTAGGATACTGATAATCATTACGCAGAATTCTTTCGAAGAGAGTTTAGAAAAAAAAGAAGTTGGTTACTTTTTCTTCAGATAAGGAAGGCCAGTGCGCTTGTTGACCCCAACACCATACCCTGGTGGTAAGTCACAGGCAGTCCCACTTTTCGGTGTTCTTTTGCTGAAATAATAAATCGTTTGCTTCCGTCCGCCTTTGAGGGTGACTTCCCTCTTATATAAGGTCCATCCTTCATATATGTATGCCATATTATGTTCCTCTGAATCAGAATCATGCAAGCCTGATTTAAAGTTTCTCTATACGTCCTTTAAAAAAAATCATGGGTCTTATTGATGGGGGATCGGTTGTAGAATCAGCTTGTTTTGATGTTTCTGAAAAAGAATCTCATGATCCTCAAAAATCGGGTTCCTCCCAAGAAGGACCGGCAGGTCATTCCGATCAGAGACATGTACTTCAAGGTTGTCATAGGTGTATTTTTGCTGCTCGTGAAAAATCACCATGGTCAACATCGTCTTGTAGAGGGTTGTTTCCCCAGCAGCAGTGTCGACAAACCCGGCTCGTTGGAGTTTGAGGCGCAAAAACTTCGCAATCGCATAGGGGATCACAATAAAATCCCCCCCGGAATCCAGCAGTGCATCGATTAAGGGGGTCTCTCGGTCTTTCGAGCGAAACTTGATGGGGATTAACGGGTAATTGTTATATTCGAAGACGAAGGGTGTTTCCGGCATGGGTATCCTAACGTAAATGAATGCTTCCAGATAATACTTTTGATATCTTGACACGGTTCTCTGGGAATTTCTCCGCAGGGTACTTCTCCTCAGCAGCCCGTAGCACGTCCTCAAGGTTCACGCTATGATCCACGATTTCGTCATTGAATACTAAGATCCATTCACCAGAATATTTCCTCAGTATTTCTTCTTGTTCCATTGGTGGTTACCTACCGTGAGATGGTTTATAAAACTTCGCACGTAACAAAGGAAGAAACTACTCTTGTTCCGCTTCTGTTTTTTCAAACGTTAGGGACAGAATCGCCCCCAGCAGACCACCCAGGACGAGCACAATCGTAATGGAATAGATGCCAATGTCATACCAGACGTTATACCGCAGACCCCAGTAGATATAGAAGAGCAGCCCTGCGATAAGTACGATGAGAGCAAAAATGGTATATGCATTGATGTTTTTGAGAGATGGCTTCATTTTTTTTCTACCTCTTTTCTTATCACGTGAACTTGGATGGGAGCACTGGGATTTGAACCCAGATCGACGGGTCTCTTCGTAGGTCATCGCTCCAGTTACTCATCATACATCAGATGACCCTCTTGTAATCATACCTAACTGGAGCCCGTAATGATGCCGGGTTACACCATGCTCCCATGATGATATGAATTACTGTTTCTGTCTACGCATCCGTTTTTCTCGTCGCATCCGTTTCTTGCGCCATTTCCAGCGCATCTTCCTTCGTTTTTTCCACACTCGTGAACTGCGTTTCATTAGAGTTTCCTCTGAGTTGTCTACCTTGCCCCTAAAATAGATTGCTATATATAACTGTTTAGGAACATCTCGTTATGCTTTTCCTTCTCTGTCAAGCCAGACGTATTTACAGCTGTTGCAGTACCATGCTGAGGAGATCCATTGTTGTTTTCCGCTCACCGGGTTTTTATGGCGAAACAAGCGGGCAAGCTTGCGGTCACAATTCGGGCAGGTTCCCTGGTATGAATCGTCATACTCTTTCCCCCCGACGGGATACATCAGCGTATCGGAAGCGACGGTGTATAGAAAGTGACACTCGGAACAACACCAGGCGGTCGGTACCCATCTGCGTTTTCCCTCGATGGTTTTGTTTTGGTATAACCGAAATGCTTTCCCAGCACATTGCGGACATTTCTTTTTGATAGGTGACACCCCGTGAATTCTTTGGTTGTGTGGCAGTACCTAAATCAAATCCTGGTTTAAAGCTTCTTATGAATAAGAATAGTAGCGGGCTTGAGGGGATTTGAACCCCCGGCCGATCGGTTAAGAGCCGATTGCTCTAGCCTAGCTGAGCTACAAGCCCTCCAGAACAAAAGTATATCGAGTAACAGTCGCTATTATTTAGGCTTAACGATGGGTTCAACACCATCGATACCAGAGGCAGCGCAAAGAGAAGAACCATCCATCAAATACAATGGTGCCAGGATCGACGGTGAGATCTATTTTCATCAAAATATTAATTAATATATCCTATGATTGCGAACAGCGACGTGAAGCGTGAAATATACACTGAAATGTCTGAAATGCGGCAAGAGTTACTCTGGAGACCATTATCTCTGTTCTTGTGAGAAGAAATGCGACGCGTTGTTACAGACGGTCTATGAACAAAAAACGTTGATGATCGATGAATCCTGCCCGGGGATCTGGCGGTATCATCATTGGCTTCCGATCCAACACATCGACCAACGGCTCATGGATCAGGGGAGTTACTTTCACACCTATCAAAGCACCAAACTCGCAGCCTATCTTGGACTGCAGCACCTCATCTTCTGCCTCAACACCTACCCTCAGTGCCAAACCGGGTCGTTTAAGGACCTGGAAGCAGAAGTGACATTCCAGCGCGTCATGGGTACGTTTGACGCAGGAAAACCCCTGGTCATGTCCTCTGACGGGAACAATGCGATCTCCTTTGTGCACTATTCAAACCTGATTCGGTACCCGATTTTTTTGTTTGCCACCGAAGACGCACGGGTCAGACGCATCTGGTCCTTTTCCAAAACCAATCCCTACACCCGACTCTTCCCGATCTATGGTGATTATTATGATGCTATCAACCTTGCCAATCAATTCTCCCGAGTCGAAGGATATCTCTCTGAAGGCGGGTACCGGAATGTCGGTCGTCGGGATAGCGTCGGAACCATGGTGCTGGATGCAACACGATTGCTTGGCTACATCCCAGACCATTATTTTCAGGCTCTCGGCTCCGGTCCTGGTGCCATTGCAGCCTACGAAGCAGCACAACGGCTGCTCCTCG
>JBAZLE010000123.1:0-6250 GCA_041650455.1 Thermoplasmatota archaeon
GTACCGGACGAGGGATATCGCAAAGCTGTACGATCAAGAGGTGTGTTCCTGTGGTCGGACGCATGTGCGCCCTTCGATGATTAAAGGTCGGTCGGATGATATGGTCATCATCCGGGGGACGAACATCTATCCTGGTCAGGTGGAATCCGTGTTGATGAACAACCCGTTGGTCGGGGGGAACTGGCGGATGGTGCTGACCACGGAACATGACGTTGATCAGCTCACGGTCGAGGTGGAGACCAAGCAACGAGTAAGTCCTGCGGATATGGAGCAGCTGGCTGCGAAGCTGAAAGTCGACATCCAATCTATGATCGTGTTTTCCCCTCGAGTTGATGTCTTGCCGCCGAACACCATCCTCGAAACAGGTTTAAAGGCAAAACGGGTTATCGATAACCGGAGAAAGGAGTAACTATGGATGCAGCGGTGAAGAAACTGCTCGCGGGTCGGTCCGGGGCGCTGGCGGAAAACGAAGTCAAGGACCTGCTGCGGGCCTATGGGATTCCGACGACCCGATATCAGGTGGTACGAGACGAAAAAGACCTCAAAGGACTCTCGGTGCGCTTTCCGGTCGCCCTGAAGGTCTGCTCAGCAAAGATCCTGCATAAGACCGATGTGGGTGGTGTGCGGTTGAACATTCAGAACGAACAGGAGCTCAGACAGGTATTCAAGGAGTTCCGAAAGAAATTCCCGGAAGAGAACCTCCTCGTCGATCAGATGGAGGAGAAAGGCGTAGAGATCATCATTGGTCTGGTGCAGGACCCGACGTTCGATCTGTCTGTCATGTGCGGGATCGGTGGGGTGTTCACCGAGTTGTATAAGGATGTGTCCTTCCGGGTTGTCCCGATCGATGCGTATGATGCGGCTCAGATGGTTGAGGAGCTGGCTGGGAAGAAGCTGCTGGAGGGGTTCCGGGGGATAAAGGCAAATAAGCAGCTGGTCATCGATTTGGTGTTGAAGGTTTCAGCACTGGGGGAAGAACTGATCGATCTGGTGGATCAGATGGATTTAAATCCGGTGTTTGTGTATGAGAAACGCGTCTGTGTCGTGGACGCGAAACTCGTCTTGAAAAAAGAAGAATGATTTGGAGGTTGATGAGATGAAAACATCACAGAAAAACGAGTATGCGGTCAAGGATATCGGCCTTGCCAGTCTTGGGCGAAAGGAAATTGAGATAGCGGAAAAGGAGATGCCTGGATTGATGGCGGTGCGGGAGAAGTACGCGGCAGGCAAACCGTTGAAGGGTGCGCGGATCTCCGGCAGTCTGCATATGACGGTTCAGACCGCGGTGCTCATTGAGACCTTACGGGACTTAGGTGCGCAGGTCCGTTGGGCGAGCTGTAACATTTTTTCGACGCAGGACCATGCCGCGGCAGCGATCGCCAAGGCAGGGGTGCCGGTGTTTGCGTGGAAAGGGGAAAGCCTAGCGGAGTACTGGTGGTGTACGCGGAAGGCGTTGGATTTCGGGAACGGGAAAGGCCCGCATTTGATCGTGGATGACGGCGGGGATGCGACCCTGATGGTGCATAAAGGGGCTGAGGTGGAGAAGAACCCGTCGCTGCTGAGGAAGAAGTACTCGAAGGAAGGCAAGGATTTCGAGGAGCTGATGAAACTGTTGAAACAGATCCATGCGAAGCATCCCAAGTACTGGTCTCGGATGGTGAAGGACATCCATGGGGTGTCTGAGGAGACGACGACCGGGGTGCATCGGTTGTATCAGATGCTTGAGGCGCGGACGTTGCTGTTCCCTGCGTTTAACGTGAATGACTCGGTGACGAAGTCGAAGTTCGATAACCTGTACGGGTGTCGGGAGAGCCTGGCAGATGGGATCAAACGGGCGACCGATGTGATGATCGCAGGCAAAACCGTGGTCGTCTGTGGGTACGGGGATGTCGGTAAAGGCTGTTGTCAGTCGATGCGGGGGTTTGGTGCCCGGGTGATCGTAACCGAGGTCGACCCGATCTGTGCGTTGCAGGCGGCCATGGAAGGTTATGAGGTGAAGACCGTGGAGGATTGTCTGTCTGAGGCCAACCTCTATGTGACTGCGACCGGGTGTAAGGATGTCATCACCGTGGAGCATATGAAACGGATGTTGGATCAGGCGATCGTGTGCAACATCGGTCATTTTGACCATGAGATTGAGGTCGGGAAGCTGGACGTGCTTAAAGGGGTGAAGAAGGTCAGTATCAAACCTCAGGTCGATAAGTATGTGTTCCCGGATGGCAACGAGATTTATGTGCTGGCGGAAGGCAGGCTGGTGAACCTGGGATGTGCGCATGGGCATCCGAGTTTTGTGATGAGCAATTCGTTTACGAACCAGGTGTTGGCGCAGATTGCGTTGTGGAAGAAGCACCATGCGGTCGGGGTGTATATGCTGCCGAAGATCCTTGATGAGGAGGTCGCGCGGTTGCATCTGGGGAAGCTGGGGGTGCGGTTGACGAAGTTGTCCCCGGAGCAGGCGGATTATATCGGTGTGAAAGTGAACGGTCCGTATAAACCGGAGCATTATCGCTATTAGGGAGTACAGGTTTTCTCCTGAAGGATTGTTCTAAAAAAAAGGGAATAGGTGAAAGAAGGAGGGGGGGCGAAAGGGACTAGGAATACAGGATTTTCCTTCTTTCAATTTTTATCCATGCGTCGGATAATTCATCTTCCCGATAATCGTCGATGACGTTACACATACGTAATATTATATCTTTAATACTATTTAATATTGTCGATTTGAATATCGACGATTGACGTATAATCGACGGATTCCGACGCATACCTTAATGAAATCCCAACGTATTTGCCGCACCACCTATGATCACCCTCATTGGAACCGGACACATCTTCGACCTCTCCGCAGCACTCCTCTCCATCTTCGATAAGAAACAACCAGAAGTCATCGGCGTCGAACTCGACCCCCAACGGTACCAAGCAATCCTGCTCCGAAACACCGACCCCGCCTCCTATCTTGCCGCAAAAAAACACCTCCCCCTCATCTACCGGATGCTCGCCCAATTCCAGGAGAGCATGGCAGAGGAGTACGGAGTGAACGCAGGAGACGAAATGCTCTCCGCCATCCACTACGCCCAGTCCCATCAGCTCCCGGTCGCCTTCATCGACACCAACACACAACAACTCTTCATCCACATGTGGAACACCATGCCGTTTTTCGAGAAACTCCGATTGCTGTTCTCCGGAATCGCCGGCTTGTTCATCAGCAAGAAACGGGTGGAAGAAGAACTGAAGAACTACCAACAGCACTATGATTCCTACCTTACGGAGATCGGCAAGAAATTCCCGACGATCAAAAAGACGCTAATCGATGACCGAAACCAGCATATGGCACAAAGACTCATGGAACTGCACGGCAACCATCAAAAAATCGCCGTCTGCGTCGGGGACGGACACGTCCCCGGGATTTCAACCCTATTAGAACAACAACACATCCCCTTTGAAACCATCCGGTTACAGGACCTTCAGCACTGGAAGCCACCAGAGACCGACGGGTCATCAGCGCATTTTTCAATAACCCTTCACCCACAATAAAAAAAACAGGGCGACTCCATCAGGAGCTCGTGTCACGACTTCCTGTACAAAACTTTAATATCTTAGTGCGTCTTATCGGCTGCCTACAAACAGAACGAGTGGTGCCTCTATGTATATCATAATTGTTGGAGCAAGCGGCATTGGACGACGGCTAACGGAACTCTGTTTAGCCGATGGACATCATAACATCGTCGTCATCGACAAGGATCAGAACAAATGCGAGGAAATCGCGCGGAAATATGATGCAGTCGCGATCCATGCTGATGCGACACAAGAAGAAATCCTCGATGAACTTGATATCAAAAAAGCTGATGTCATGATTTCCACCACGAAAGATGACGCAACCAATATGCTGATTGTCTCCTTTGCAAAAAATCGCGGGGTTAAAAACCTCATCTCCGTGGTGAATCAGGACGAAAGCAAACCCTTATACATGGAAAAAGGAGTCCGAATGATAAAAAAACCGGACATTATTATGGCGGAGATGATTTTCAAATCTATCAAATACCCAACCATTGAAGGCTATTTGAACGTCAATGATCATGCTGAGGTGATACGACTCCCGTTGGGGAAAGATTCGTATTTCTCTGGAAAAACCATTAAAGACATCTGGGTCCATCAACGAGGACTCGTAATCGGAATCGAACGAGAAAAGGATTTTTTTATTCCCAACGACGAAATTCTTCTTAACGAAGGCGATATCCTAACCGTCCTGGTTCAAAAAGACAAAGTAGACAAAGTCGTCCGATTGTTCTCATAATACTCCGTTCTCTTTCTATCCAAAACTTCAAAACGGTAAAAAAAGTTTACAGAACGTTTCGTTTTATCCCGAACAGCGAGCGTACCAACACAATGACCGGGATAATCTCTAATCGCCCAATCCACATATTAAAAATCAGCAGTATTTTTGCTAATGGTTCCATTGAGATCGAAGTTAACCCAATGGACAACCCCACGTTTCCCTGCGCAGAACAGACCTCGAAGAAAAGATTCCCAATCGTCTCAGAATGATATAGCACCCCCATCAGGAAAAAACTGATGACGAGGATGATAACCCACATAAACGACACGATGGCTGCTTCGTTGACGAGGTCCAGTGATTCCTCCGTAGAAAGAGCACGATTCCCGAATTTTCGTATAAAAATCCGCCGTGGCGTTGAAATCGTACGTTTAATTCTCCAGCCGGTTCCTTTCCCAAGAAGAATCGCACGGAATAATTTGATGCCACCTGCGGTCGATCCTGCAGCTCCCCCGATGATCATCGCAATCGAAAGCAGGAACTTTGCTGATTCAGTCCAGGGTCGAATGTCGACGGTTTGCAGCCCAGTACATGTCAAAGCAGAGACAAACTGGAATCCTGCATCGCGCACCGCATGGAGGGGATTCTCTCGGTACATCAAAGTTGGGTCGTTCATGTTAATCAGCACCAGTGCGAGGACTCCCAGGATAATAAGAATGATCATGGCTTTGAGTTGCGCATCAGAAAAAAACCGTCTCACCCGTTTTTTCAACAAATCATAATGAACAATAAACGCTGTTGCTCCGATGCACATGAGGACCACCATCGCCAGTTGCACAGAGGTGCTAAAACCTGCGATGCTGTCATCCGTAACAGAAAAACCACCGGTCGCAAGCGCGGTCATGGTATGGTTGATGATCTCCCAGGGATTCATCCCGTTTGGTAACAACCAGCTGATGAGGAACACGACGAGAAACCCAACCAGGGTGTAGAATAAGAAAATCCACCAGATGGTACGCACCGATGCGACGATAGAAGGATGCGTTCGTCGTTCCCGTGCTTCCCCCCGGTACAACACATAGGAACCCACCCCAGGCTGCGCAAGAATCGACAGCGTTAACACAATGACACCCACCCCCCCGATCCATTGGATCCAGGAACGCCAGAATTGCAGGGTGTACGGCAGCAGACTTTCATTATCCACCATAGTCAATCCTGTCCCGGTCCAACCTGACATGGATTCGAAATACGAGGACAGGATATCCAGGTGTGCACCGGTCGGGGTATGGTAGGGGATCAGGAGGAACGGGATGATGCTGATCAGAGGAATGAACAACCAGCAGAGGGCAGCGGTGACCATAGCGCTTTTAAAATTCGCTGGGTCTGACTTTCTGAAAACAAAATAGAGCAGCATCCCGAGTTCCAGGAAGGCTAATGAAGTTAATATCAAGGGAATGATGGCAGCGTATTCCTGAAAATAGACGGGTACTATCAGAGGAAAAAACGAGATGATGCCTACCGCGATGAATACGTTACCAAGATCTCTGAGGACTGTTGTCAGATCACTCATTGTGTTGTCCTTCTCTCCTCGTTTTTCGTTTTTTCTTTCAGAGCGACATCCTCTCGTCTATATAAAAAAATTCTTCCCTTAGCGAACTGTGTGGAATTTCAAGATGACCCCGGTTCCTTTCAGGTGCGCTTGTACCTTATCGGCAAAGGCGATAATCTCCGCTGCATCGGCAACTCCTTTCCAGTCAAACATGAAATCATGGTTGCCTACCGCTGGTTTTAATCCCAGTTCACGGAGTCGACGTTGAATCTCTGATGCCTTCTCCCCGTCTGCGTTGAGGAATAAATCAATGTATGTTTCCATAATTCACAGCCTTAAAGGGCTAAGGGCAGATAAAAATGTTACGAAACATCTAAGAAGACCTTTCCTGCACGACTGGTTCGTAACGTATCATGTTGTGGCGATTCGGT
>JBAZLE010000124.1:0-6052 GCA_041650455.1 Thermoplasmatota archaeon
TGCGAGATCTGTGGCAGGCGCTTCTTCGTAAAATTTCAGAATTGCTCATATTGTTCTTGTCAGACTTCGATATGTAAAACCACAAGGGTATTAGCTCTTTTTCTCGTTTATTTTGCGCATCACAATCAGTTGTCAAAACCATATCGACGCTGAATAACACATTTTGAAAGTAGTTTTTATTTTAATCTTTTTTTATGGTGAAGATACTTTTCCTAATAAGCATGTTCCGAAGCTGCCTTCATCGGTCTTTAAAATAGAAATAGGCGTTCTCAATGGTCCCATGTTGCTTCATAAGATTGGGGACGGTATCATGAATGACGACCGTGCCGTTCATCAAGAAATACACCAGATCAGCGACATGTTCAACCAGCTGGGTGGAATGAGTGGCAAGCACCGTGGTTCCCTGTCTTTTTGTGATAAAATCTTGGATGGTTCGCGAGGCAAGCGGATCAAGACCATACACTGGTTCATCCAAGAGGAGATTTTGTGGACTGTGCATGATGGCAGACAGCAGGGAAATCTTTTGCTTCATTCCCTTGGAATATCCGCCAAGCTCATAATCCAGCGCGGCATCAATACCAATCAACTTCGACAGTTCGGTGATGATTTGTTCCGCGTTTTGAAGTTTTCGTAATGAAGCGATATAAAAGAGGAATTCACGTCCGGTGATCCGGTCATACAGCTCCGGCATCTCTGGGAGGTACCCCAGCCGCTGGCGTGCTTGGAGGGAATGTGTCGCAATCGAATAGGAATCAACCGTCACCTCACCCGCATCATACGGTAAAATCCCTGCGATGACCTTCAGAAGCGTGCTTTTCCCTGCACCGTTCTCCCCCATGATGGCGATGACATTCACATCATCGAACTGCACGGTCACATTATTGAGTGCCGTGATTTTTCCATATCGTTTCGTGAGGTTTCGAACTGTGATCATGATACGGTTGGGGAGAAAGAAAAAGGGGTTAATAAGACATCGGATGACGTTCAACCATCAGCGTTACAATTTTTGAAAAGAGGTCTTTTGCATGTTCACAATAACCAGACCACTAATCACAAGTATTCCCCCTAGGACAAACAACCAGGTGATCGGATCCTGGAACAGAACATAACTAATGATCGTGGAAAGAACCGGGATGAAATACAGAAACACGCTGATCTCTGAAGCTGTTTTTTTCTCTAAAGCGACGTACCACAGGACATACCCGATCACGGTAGGGAATAATGCTAAAAAGAGAACCGCGCCCCAGCCGTTCCACGACATAGCTCCTGCCTCGGATAACAACGATGATGAAAAAAAGGGGATTAGGCCAAGAGACCCAAAGAGAAACGCATACACAGTCAGGGAAAGAGCAGAATAGCGTTGTAAGAGTTTTTTTCCGGCGATGGTATATCCTGCGCCGACAAACGCTGAGACCAGCACCGCAAATGCAGCAGACAGATAGGTTACCTCAAAGGGGTTGCCTAAGGTACCGGTGAGGGAGATGATGACGACTCCGGAGAGCGACAGCGGCACACCCAGTGCAATATGCTTTGTTATTTTCTCTTTTAAAAAAAGAGTGGCAAAAATCACGGTAAAGACTGGGATTGTTGCGATAATGAGGCTGGCGACAGATGGAGAGATGTAGGTCTCCCCATAGTTTAGCCCAAGATGATAGATCACCAGACCACAGAACCCTAACAAAAACAAGGGCAGAATATCTTTTTTTTGAAGAGGAGAAAATTTCTTTGGGAACAGCACAAGGAGCAATACAAAGACACCACAGGTTACATAGAGACGCAGGATCGTCAGATTGACAGGACTGAGCTCCTCAAGACTGATTTTTATGAACGGAAACGCAAACGCCCAGAAGATAATCGGAAGCAGGATGATGACATAAAAATATGTTTCTGCAAATGGTTTTTTTGGTACCGGGGACGCCGTCATACAACGGGGGGACAAAACAACTCAGTTATTTAAAGACATGCAGGAATCTACCAATGGTCGTAATGAACGATTTCATCCAGCGTTTTTCTTTTCTTTGCTTTTACGATCTTCTTGGTGAGTTGCTCCCGGATGCCTTGTTTCTCAGCAGGGTAGCCTACGGGGGTGATGGCGACAATCCGTATTCGTTTCGGAATTTCCAGCAGCTCCTTGAGTTTTTCCTCATGGAACTCTGCAATCCAGCAGGTGCCTAATCCAAGGTCGGTTGCAGCAAGAATGAGATGTTCGAAGGCGATTGCGACATCCACGGGATAGTATTCAAGAGTGTTGTTGATGGTGCTTTCTGTGGGGTCTGCGCAGGCGATAATCAGCACCGGGGCTGTTTTCAGCCAGCGGTTGATAATGGTTGTTTTTGCGATTTGTTCGATGGTCTCCTTGTCTTGAATCACGATAAATCGCCAGCATTGTTTGTTAGCGGCGGATGGTGCGAGTCGTGCGCATTCCAGCACATAGGATATCTTCTCCGGTTCTACCGGTGTATCGCGGTAATAACGAACACTGGTTCTGGTTTTGATGACGTCGATAAACTCCATGGAAACTCCTCAGGTGTTTTTTTGGGGGATAATGCAGTTGGCGTTTAAAAGGTGTGTTCTGCACGAAGGTATGCTATTATGAAGGTATGCTATTATAAATAAGATTGTATTATCACATTGGAAAGGAAGTGGAGGAAAAGAAATGGTAAAGACCTATGTCATCTGGTGGCACAGTGCGTTTATCGATGAAATCAACCGAGATGCCATTACCCTTGCACAGATTGTCGACACCACCAACAGAACCATCAAGCATCTGCAAGAGTTGCAAAAGTTAGAGGCACACGGGCAGATTAAGGTCAAAACAACGGAGGCTCTGAACCCGATCTATCTGGAAATCATCGACCCGGCGGTGGAACCGCAGGTCGCGAACAATCCACTGGTTGAAATCCTAAACAAGTAAAGACGAGGAAAAGAAAAAAAAGAGGGGGACCAGCAGTAAGCTGGTGATGCTGTTGCTTTTGTTCTCGGGATGCCTTATGATTTGAGATTCCGATAGAGATTCAGCAGCGTGCCTCCCGTGGTCCGTGAGGACAACCCGGAGAGCAGTGCGCCACCAAACCCGAGCCTTTCAGCGTTCATGCCGCCAATGTAGGAAAACGAGCCGATCGCGAACCTATGGAACGGACCTAGCTTGGTGAGTGTTTGTGGTCCGATGATCATCCCACCGGTGACATGTTTGAAGTGGATGGTTCCTCTTCGCATCTGGAACGGGCCCACGGTCTTGTAGTGTGCCCGAATCACATAGAAAGAGCAACTGAACCGAGTTTGCTGAACATTGAAGAAGGTCCCTACCACGGTGGTGTGCAGCACGAGCCGTGATGCGACCGCCATTCCCGCAAGCACCCAGGGGAGGATATGGAAGCGCCATTTGGTGATGTTGATTTGCGCAGACGCGTTGTTGTCTTCACTGTCATAGGCGATGACGGTGATGTTGCGTTTGAGGGACAATTCATTGAACTGGATAATCGGCTGCCAAAAGCATTCGTAGGGTGTACTATTGTCCTCGCCGATGAGTTTGCCATCGGCGTAGAATTCCACGTTCGTGACTTCTGCACTTGAATTCACCTCAGCAGTTATCGTAATCTTGCCATAGACAATCGTGTTTCCGTTCAAGTCCATTTTTACTTGGTCCATGAAATACAGTTTATTTGCCAAGGGTTTGGTGATCGTCACCGTCAAAGGTCCCTCTTCCACGGTGGTAAAATGCCACAGCGGACCTTCAGTAGAAACGTTTTCTGAGTCCCAGGCGATAATCTTCCAGTAATACAGTGTTCCAAAGGTCATCGTCGGACTATAAGAAGCCGTGGATAGATTGCTTGCACTCTTTGGGGGTACACTACTTGTCCCAAAATAGACATCGTAGGTGACACTATCACCCATATTGGGGTCTCCACCTATCCAGGAAAGCATCGCGGTGCGGGGAACGTCTAGTGACCCGTTTGCTGGCTCAGGGCTTTTTGGAACTTCGGGTGGTTTATTGTCCTCAGTCATGAACTGCCATTCAGGTCCAATTGTCGAAGCACTGTGGTTATCCCAGGCGACGATCTGCCAGAAATATTGCGTGGCAAACGCCAAGGTCGGCGGGGTATAGGTTCCATTCGTCAGGTTACTCTCTACTTGTACGGGTGGACTGGTGGTCCCGAAATACACGTCATAGGTCACAGGATCCCCGTCGGGATCGCCCCCCTCCCAGGTTAATACAGTCAAGATGGGGATATCGGTTGACCCGTCTGCGGGATCAGGATTTTTCGGAACATCTGGAGGATTATTCTCCAAGAGTTCAGCCCCGGTTCGTGGCATCAGGGGGATGGTGAACGTCGAAACCACCAGGGCGATGGTCAGGACAAAGACCGCGCTGATGCGCATTAAGGAATAATTATTCATTTTTCTCTTATTCATGGTCATGGGTTTTCCTCCAATGAGAATTTGATAGGGGTACAGTATACCTGCTATATATATATAAATTTCGATAAAAAAGTATCAGGAGAGGCTTTAGGGAAGAGAAATCAAGTATAAAAATAGTAATTCAAAAAACGCTCTAAAGTTTTAAAATCCTGACCAAGATACCCACTCAGAATGTATGCAAAACTCGCAGTTGAGATAATCTTTCTTGTCTCGATACTTCTCACCATCTCCCTCATTCTCCGACGACGATACCTCCATCTCAGACTGGGGATGCGGAACATACGGATCGACACGTATTTCTTCGGGGTCCTGCTCGGACCAATCCTGATCGTCCTCTTCGGAATCCTCAATGTCTCCCAGATTCTCACCGGACTTGGAGGCGTGGGCAGCCTGAACCCCTTTGGCATCCTGGTGCTGTTCCTCTCCATGGTCTTCATGAGCATCTTTCTGGATATCACCGGGTTTTTCGAATACTGCGCACGCGTCGCCTTACAACACGCCAAAGGGGACGGACGACGACTGTATTTCTCCCTTTACCTCATCGTCTCTGTTCTCACGATCTTTACCTCCAATGATATTATCATTCTTACGTTCACCCCCTTCATCTACTACTTCTCAAAAAACGCTGGGATCGACCCCAAGCCCTACCTTATCGCAGAGTTCTTCGCCGCAAACACCTGGAGCATGATGCTGTATATCGGGAACCCCACCAACATCGTTCTTGCCGCCGCGTTTAACCTCCGCTTTGACGAGTACAGCACCTGGATGATCCTCCCAGCCATCGCCGCAGGACTCCTGAACATGTTCCTCCTCTACATCCTGTTCAGGAAGAAAATAAACCAACCACTCCGACACATCCAACGAATCGATCCTCGCTCCGCGATCACCGACCCCACCAGCACGGTCCTGGGACTTTCCATGCTTGCAGGATGCATCGTCAGCCTCTCGATCGCCCCTTACCTCGGCATCGAAATGTGGGGCATCTCCCTTGCCTTCGGACTCGCCCTCCTGCTCCTGCTTCTCTTCAGAGACCTGCTGGTGGCAGTCAAAAAAGAACCATTACATAGAACACATTTCACGGTCAAAACAACCATCAAACGCATGCCTCTCAGCATCATCCCCTTCGTCTTGTCTTTGTTCATCACCGTGGAAGCACTCAGGATGTATGGCATCACCAAGGACCTAGGGGTCTTCCTCAACAACCTCTGTGGAGCATCCACCACCGCAACAACCCTGGTGTATGGCGTCTCCAGTGCGTTTGCTGCAAACATCCTCAACAACATCCCGATGACCGTCGCCTATGTTCCGATCATCCAGACCGCAGCAGGTGTCAACATCCTCCCCGCGGTGTTGGCAACCACCATTGGTTCGAACCTCGGAGCGAACATCACCCCCATTGGCGCCCTCGCAGGTATCATGTGGATGAGCATCCTGCGTGACAAAGAAGTCACCCTCAGCTTCAAAGAATTTGTAAAGTATGGATTTCTGGTCACTCCCCTCACCCTGCTGGTCTGCTTAGGGATTCTTGCAGCGGAGTTCCTCTTCTTCTTATAAAAGACAACCTAAAACCATATACCACCCAAGAAGATTACCCTGCCGACCATGGAACCAATCCTCCGGGTGCAGAACCTCA
>JBAZLE010000125.1:0-6025 GCA_041650455.1 Thermoplasmatota archaeon
AAAATATGGCGAAAGAAATAATACGGATCGGAGCGGTCGTCTCTGATTTCAACTATGACATCACCACGATGATGTTCGAACGAGCAAAGGAACACGCGGAGTTCTTAGGCGCTGAAATCACCAAAGTCGTCAAAGTACCCGGCGTCTTCGACATGGGCCTTGCCGTCAAAAAACTACTCACCAGAAAAGACATCGACGGCGTCATCACCATCGGAGCGGTCATTGAAGGAGAAACCGAGCATGATGACTTAGTGATTCAACAAGCTGCCAGAAAAATCGCGGACCTTTCATTGGAATACAACAAACCAGTCGGACTGGGCATCTCTGGACCAGGGATGACACGACTTCAAGCAGAAGATCGCATCGAACGAGGAAAATCAGCAGTCGAAGCAGTCGTCAAACTGCATCAACGATTACAAAAAATCTAAAAATACCTTCTTTTCTTATTCTTCTTTTTCAAAAGGTACTACTGTGATGGTCAACCGCTCAAGCTCTGTTATCTTCTCCGATGAAACCTTGAGAATCTCCGATTGTACTCGATCGAGCTCTGCTACCGTCATCTCCCCAGGAACTATGATTTCGAGTTCCCCTTGGATCACAGGTCCTGTCCGCCGCAGCCGAACAACCTGAGCAGACCGGACTCCGTTCACTCGTTCCGCGTATGTCTTAATAAGGACACCGTACATCAGACAATCCCCATCGCAGGCGTCCACCAGCATGTATCCTGCTTCTTTAATAGCGGCAAACCCAATCGTAACGATGAGACCAGCGATGACAAAACCAATAATCGAATCTGCTTGGGTATATCCATACAAGGAAAGAACCAAAGCAGCAACAGTAAGAAATGATGTCGTGCCATCTTTGATGGTATTAATGGCATCAAGTTTCACTGAACTCATACCCATCGCTTTACATTTGATGATTTTATACACACCAAGACCGACGGCGACCACCCCGGCGATAAACGCAACGAGCGCACCAATGAAAGGAAGTTGAATCTCCTCGGGATTCACCAGCTGATTATAGGATCGATAAATGATATATCCTGCTAACAAAAACATGACGATGGCCGCAGCAATAGAAGCAAGATTCTCCAGTTTATAATATCCAAAATGGAATCGCTGATCCGCTGGTTTTTTAAAAAATCGAAGTCCAATCCAGACGATCCCTGAGACAAACCCATCACCGATACAATCGAAACCATTTGCGATAAGTGAAACGCTCCGAGAAATAGTTTCTCCTAAGATAATCTGGAGTATACCAAGACCCACGAGGGATATCGTGGTGACTATCGCAATGGTTTCAGTGCGATTGACCGCTGATTCCTTGGACAGAACCATTGGACCGGAGAAAGAATATCCTATTCTTAAGAATTCTCATATTCGTAACAAAAAAACAAATGTGTCGGATGATTTCCTTTCATTCGTTAGAAATTTATATCACGCAATCATCGCAGGAAAAAGTATTTAAGTGGTAGTTTTCATGGCAGGAATGAAAATAAAAAACGAGGGAGTCAAATGGTAAAAATCAACATCACGATAGAAGGAGAAGACCTCTCAGAAATTGTCAATGAACTTTTGCATGTCGGTATCGAGTTATTAAAGACAAATAGAAAAGAAATTCGGGAAGTCTTAAAGATACTTGCTGACGAATCCTTGGAAGTCTTAAATGAGAAAAAAACATTGGAGCGAGGGGCGGAACTCTACAGGAAAATTAATTCAGAGATCAATTGGACGTATAAACGAGATAAAGAGTAAGAAACATCCTCTCATCTATTCTAGTTCGAGAAGATTACGAGAGCTTTTTGTCAGAAGCTCTACCCCCTCTTTTGTTATCCGGATGTCATCTTCAATGCGGACTCCACCGAACCCTGGTATGTACACCCCAGGTTCAACCGTAAGGATCATGTTTTCCTTCAGATCCATGGTGTTCTCAGGGGTAAGTCCTGGACCATCGTGCACGGCAAGCCCAAGACTATGACCAGTGGAATGAATGAATCTCCCTTTGAATGGTGTTGAATCAATAAAACCTTGAACTGCATGATGAACCGTGTTTGCTTTCACTCCTGGTTTTATCGCATGAAACGCAATCTGTTGTGCTTGCAGCACCGTCTCATACATCTGTTTATGTTTTTCAGTGGCTTTTCCGAAAACAAATGTACGAGTAATATCAGAATTGTACTTTTTGAAGCAGGCACCAAAATCACACAACACAAAGGATTCTTTCTGGAGGATTACATCACTATGGCCGTAGTGTGGTTCTGCAGAGTTTTCCCCAAACGAGGAGATGGTGTCAAACGCTGGTTTTTCTGCACCAAGGCTTTGCAGCGAATAATTGATTTCTGCAGCCAGTGCATCCTCGCTCATTCCCTCAGTGATGAGGTCTGGGATTGCAGCCATTGTATCGTCAGCGATCAAGCATGCTTTTTTGATGCGTTGAATTTCTAATTCGTCTTTGATGAGTCGCGTTTTGGTAAATCCATCGGATACATCAACGAACGTTGTATTCGGAACAAGTTCTGTTAAGTTGTTGAATTCTTGATATGAAATACCGCTTGCGTTCACCCCGATGGTTTGGTAGGAAGAAAGAAGATGTTTGAGTGCGGTGGAACATTCATCTTTTGTTTTGTAGATGGTCAGATGTGCTGTGGATTTCCGTGCACTTTCTGCTTCAAGTTCAGAGACTAACACATCAAGCGATCCGTCCGAATAGAGGACGGCACAGGCTCCTTCGAAGAGTCCTTGTTCGAGATTGGTGACATAGAAGAAGTTCTCATCGACATAGGGAATGGTAGCATTCTTAAGAACAATACATTCCACCGCCTTGCTGCTATTCAGAAAAATATTTTTCACTCTCTGCATCACGGACGAATCACCCTCTCTTCTTGTGCGTCCTCCTCACATACGTTGGTTAAGAAGATGCGAGGGGAATGGTGTGCTGTAGATTACTTTTCTATTGAAGTGATTAAGTTGTGGAGTTGGTCCAGGTCAGATCTAATATTCTCTACTTCTTGCATTTTTTCCTTTTCGAAGCTTTTCAGGATCGATGGCAGGTCAGCGGTAAGCTTGTAGAGATGAACTGGTCTTCCTTTCCCTTTCTTTTTTTCATCGCGTTTCTTTGCCCAGCCCCTTCGTCGGAGTTCTTGCATGGCGACGCTTACTTCAGGTTGTCGAAGATCTGCCCCTTGCTCAACGTCTGCAGAGCGACATTCATCCACCTGAGAAATGTAGAGTAATGTCTTTGCGAGATTCTTAGGCATCCCAAGCTCTGAGAACAACTGGACTGCTTTATTTTCATTATCATCCAATACGAACGACTTTTTCCGTTTCATACATTCTCCTCGCGGAATAAATCAATTCTGAAGTATATATATTTTTCCAATTTTTTCACTTTAATTTTATATCTTATCCTATTATTTAAAT
This sequence comes from Thermoplasmatota archaeon, assembly GCA_041650455.1. GTDB lineage: Archaea > Thermoplasmatota > E2 > DHVEG-1 > DHVEG-1 > SM1-50. Next base: position 3,423 of record JBAZLE010000125.1, read on the forward strand.
CTTTTTATTTTTAAATTGCTTTCCGCCAGCATCCGTTTCGCAAGATCATCAGGATACTCCCCCGAGTAGATAATTTCGGTGACGCCTGCGTTAATTAACATCTTCACACAGACAACACAAGGGGTATTCGTGCAATAGAGGACAGAACCTTTAATTGAGGTGCCAAACACCGCTGCTTGAATGATCGCATTCTGTTCTGCATGCAACCCTCGACAGAGCTCATGACGTTCCCCAGAGGGGATGTTCTGATCCTCGCGCAGACACCCTGTTTCAGAACAATGTTTGAAGCCTTTCGGCGCACCATTATACCCAGTGCTAAGAATATGTTTTTCTTTTACAAGAATCGCACCAACCTTCCGCCGTAAACAGGTACTTCGCTTCGCGACCACATGAGCCATTTCCATGAAATATTCATCGTAGGAGGGTCTTTGTTCCATAAAAATCCAACATGGGAATGAATGCAGAGCTTAAAACAATTATTATTTGGCATCGCTCTGAGACTCGTTGTTTCGTATGATGAACCCACGATCCCCAAGCAGCGCTCGGAATGCAGTCGTAAGAAGAGAGAAACCAAGGATGATGCACCAAACGATGGGATCAAAGACAGGGGCAGTGGTAAAGAGAGTGTTCAACCCCGGAACATACAGAATCGCAAGAATCATAAGAACGGTTAACACAAAAAAAGATTTCAAGAGCACATTCTTTCGTTTGAACTTCTCGATAAAAGAACCTTCTCGTAAGATAAAGACATAAATCTGCGGGGAGAGCAAGGTAACGGAGAAAGCGACCGTCCCAGCAATCACCCCGGCTTGTTCAAGACCGCCCCCCTGAGCCTTCAGGTATTCAAACGAAAGGATGTAGGCGCCAGCGATGGCCAACCCAAAGATGATGCCATCAAGAATCATGATCACCCGGTGTTTCCGGGAGATTATCGGCTCAGAAATTTTAGAGGGGTGTCGTTTCATGATATCTTTATCAGCGGAATCCGTGCTCACACCGATACTGGGGAATGATTCCATAATCACATTCGACCAGAGCAATTGCAACGGCATCAAAGGAACGGGATAGCCAAAGAGAGGAGTGAGAAGAATACCGATTACCTTCCCGATATTGTTCGTGATGAGGTACCGGATGAGTTTCTTCAGGTTCTGATACACCCGTCGTCCTTCTTCCACAGCATTGACAATGACTGAGAAATTATCATCGGTCAGGATGATGTTTGCCGCTTCTTGTGACACCTGTGTTCCCGCCCGACCCATCGCGATACCGACATCAGCTTTTTTCAAGGCCGGGGCGTCGTTGACACCGTCCCCAGTCATGGCGACAATATGGTTTTTCGCCCGTAGTTTTTCGACGATCTTTAACTTATCAAGGGGGGCAACCCGAGAATACACGCGCAGTTGTTCGACACGGTTTTCGAAGTCCCCGTCACTTATCTGTTCAAGGTCTTTGCCTTCAATTGCCTGCTGCATGTCAGAAGCGATGCCGACATTCTCTGCGATGGAAAAACCGGTTTTTATACTGTCTCCGGTGATCATCACGACATTGATGTGTGCGTCCTTTGTCTCCTGGATCATCTGCTTTACTTCGTCTTTCGGTGGATCGTAGATCGCAGCTGTGGCAAGGAAGGTAAATCCTGAAAGAGCCTTCACATTAATTTTCTGAATGTCACCGACGTCTGATTTTTTCACAAAACCAATGAGACGGAATCCTTTTTCGGACCGTATGCAAAGCTCCTGCAAGATATGTTGTCGATGACGGTCATCTAAAGGAAGTATCTTTCCATCGAGATAATACGCGTCACAAAAGGCAAGGATTTTTTCCGGAGCACCCTTCAGATAGACCTCCTGCGTTCCGGAACTACTTTTCGTAAGGATTGCTGAAAACATCAGCTCAGAGGAAAACGGAACACTATCGATAATCTGGTACGAATCAAATTGGTTTGGTTTAAACCCGTTTAAAATCGACGCTTTAATAAGAGCGATCTCCGTAGGATCACCAAGCTCTTTGATGATATTCCCATCTTGTTCGACGACCTGAGCGGTCGAGCATTTCACGGAGGTCAAGAACAGATCATGCAGGAGAGCGGATTGTCCTTCTGCAATCATCTTAAACACCTCGGTCATCACGAAAAACTTCGTCCCAATGAAGAACTCCTTCACCGTCATGTCATGCTTCGTGATAGTCCCTGTTTTATCCGTACAGATATAATCGACATTCCCCAACGTCTCAACAGAGGAGAGCTGTTTGATGATGACTGAGTTTTTCGCAAGTCGCTCCATCGCAAGAGATAATGCAATCGTCATCGATGCGGGTAACCCTTCAGGAAACACCGCAACCAATATGCTTATCCCAAGTAAAATCGAAAAACCAAGGTCGGTGCCACGGAAATACCCCATGACTAAGACCAGAACAAGCGCGACAATCGCCAATATGACCAACCATTTTACCTCACGGTCCATTTTCTTTTGAAGCGGCGTCCTTTCCTCTTCGGCCTCTTGAATATTCACCGCAATCTTCCCTATCTCGGTGACGTTCCCGGTTTTCACAACCAGTGCTTTCGCATGCCCATTCAGGACTTTACTCCCCGCAAAAACAATATT
>JBAZLE010000126.1:0-5955 GCA_041650455.1 Thermoplasmatota archaeon
AAAACTATTATATGTCTCAGAATAGGTAGGGACGAGAGGGATTTCAATGATGAAAGTAGAAAACGCGATGTCAAAGGAATTGGTTGTCGGTTATGTCCCCGGGACGATCCGGGAGGCGTTAAAAATCCTTGCGAAGCATAATGTCTCAGGGATGCCGATTCTGAAAAAAGAGACGAAGAAAGTCGCTGGTGTGCTGACTCGTTCTGATATTTTCAAAAATCCAGATGAAGAACAAATCGCATTGATTATGAGCACCAAACCGCACACCGTGATCAAAGATGATGACCTCTCCACTGCAGCAAAACTGCTGTATGAAAACCGGATCCATGGCCTCCCAGTGATCGACAAACGGAAGAACCTGGTTGGTATTGTCAGCCCTACAGACATCCTCGTAGCATTGGACGATTCCTATGACGATATCGTTGATAATTATTTCACCCGTAACCTCGTCCCTGTGTACCAGGAGACACCGATCACGATTATCATGGAGATTATCAATATCACCAGTGAAACTGCATTACCGATCCTGAATACGGAATGTGAATTAGGCGGGATCGTCAGTGAAGGGGATCTGTTTAAACTGAGCCATATCAAAGAAAGTGTATCTCAGACGAATCTTGGCATGGGTGGTGATGAGGATGATTGGACCTGGGAGGGGATCCGAGACACGATCCGGTTATATTACTCAACAACGAGAGTTGATTTACCATCGGTTCCGGTGAAAGAAATCATGATCACGAATGTCATTAAAGCATACAAGAACGACCCGATCTCGGAAATCGCACGAAAAATGATAAAAAACAAAATCAGTCATGTTCCTGTCGTCAGCCCAGAGAACAAACTCCTGGGGATGGTAACCGATATCGATTTGATGGCATGCATGTTTAAATCCTCCAAATGAATTCCTTTTTTCTAGCGTAGAGGAGACTTCCGCTGATGCCCCAAGATATTTACGAGAAGCTCATGATGATGTCCAAACGCAGAGGATTTATTTATCCGTCCTTTGAAATCTACGGGGGCATCGCAGGGTTCTATGATTACGGACCCCTAGGCTCTCAACTCAAAAACAATGTCGAGAACCTCTGGAGACGTTTTTTCCTTTTACAGGACAACTGTGTTGAGATTAGTACACCAACGATCACCCTCTACGAGGTGTTGAAAGCATCGGGGCATGTCGAGGAATTCACTGATCTGACGGTTGACTGTCCTCGTTGTAACCGATCTTACAAGGTCGAGGATATCATCGAAAAAAACATCTCAGTAGAGCAAGCGGTCAAGGAAAATCAAATCATCTGCCCCACCTGCAAAGCAACGTTACAAGACGCCCATCCAGTCAACCTGATGTTCTCCACGACGATCGGTGCCGGGGAAGGAAGAAAAGCGTTCCTACGACCGGAGACCGCGCAAGGGATTTTTACCAACTTCCATCTCCTGTACCAGTACAATAGGAAGAGGATCCCGTTCGGGGTCGTCCAGATCGGCAGAGGTTATCGGAATGAGATCTCCCCGCGGCAAGGGACCCTTCGTCAGCGGGAGTTTTCCATGGCAGAAGCAGAGGTGTTCTTCGACCCGAAGGACAAGGCCCACCCGTATTTTGAATCCATCAAAGAGAAGGAATTGTTCCTTTTTGATAACGAAAAAGAGCTGAAAATCTCGGTTGCCGATGCCGTGAAAAAGAGCATCATCAACAATCAGGCGTTAGCCTACTACATGTATCTGACCCAGGATTTTCTCTTCACCGCTGGGGTGGACCCTAAGCGATTCCGATTCCGAAAACACGCGGCTGATGAACTTGCACACTATGCGACCGAATGCTGGGATGCAGAGCTGTTTAGCGAACGTTTCGGGTGGGTGGAATGCGTTGGGATCGCAGACCGGTCCGCCTACGACCTGAATGCGCATATCGAGTCCTCCCGCGTGGACATGTATGCGGTACGAGCGTTTGAACAACCACGGGAAGTCAACATGAAAAAAGTGGTTCCAAAGATGAACATCCTTGGTCCTCGGTTCGGCAAACTCGCAGGAGCCATCAAAGAACAACTTGAAACGCTGGATGCCGCGACCGTCAAAAACATCGTAGTCAAAATCGAGGGGAAACCCCTTGACATCCCAAAAGAATGCTATGAGATTGTTGAGGTGAACGAAAAACAGACGAGTGAGAAATTCGTCCCTCACGTCATCGAGCCATCATTTGGAATCGATCGGGTCCTATACTTCCTTCTTGAACACAACTATGCCGAGGAAAAGAAGAAGGATGAGGAATACACAATTCTCAAATTAAATCCTCTCATCGCTCCTATCAAAACCGGGGTGTTTCCGTTAATCAGCGATGAGAAGCTGATTCGGATCGCACGACGCATTGATACTGATTTGAGAACCGCAGGGATTAGCACGTTCTATGATGAGAGCGGCACGATTGGCCGACGGTACGCCCGCATGGATGAGATCGGAACACCGTTTTGTATCACGATTGACCATGACTCGTTAAACGACCATCAGGTCACGGTCAGAGACCGTGACACCACCAAGCAAGACAGGATACGAATACAGGACCTCATTTCGCATATGAAAGAAAAAATAGCGCTCTGAGTGTTTAGAACGCTTTCACGGTTTTTTCAACGATTGCTACCGTCTCATCGATTTCTTCGGCAGTGATGTTCAACGGTGGCCGGAATCGTATGGTGACAGACCCGCAGGTCAGAACAAGAAGTCCATTCGCATAGAGTTGAGCCTGAAGTGCATCTCGCTGCTCAGGGGTCGGTAAATCAAAGGCACACATCAGACCTTTTCCGCGCGTATTGGAAATCTTCTGCGGATAAGCCTTCTCGATTGCTTCTAACCCCTGCAACAAGCGTCTTCCTTGTATCTCTGCGTTTTTCACCAGACGTTCCTCTTCGATGATTTCCAGGTATTTCTGACAGCGGACCATGTCGACGAGGTTTCCACCCCATGTGGAGTTCAATCTGCTGGGGACAGCAAACACATTGTCTTTTACGTCATCAACGCGATCACTGACCATAATGCCACAGATCTGTGTCTTCTTCCCGAACGCAAGGATGTCAGGTTCAGAATCAAAATGCTGGTATGCCCACATCTTCCCGGTCAGTCCGACACCGGATTGCACTTCATCGACAATGAACATCATTTCATGCTCATCGCAAAGGGTACGGAGTTTTTGGAAGAATTCCTTGCGGAAGTGGTTATCGCCTCCCTCGCCTTGGATGGGTTCAATGATCAGTGCAGCAATATCATTCGGGTTCTGTGCGACTGCCTCCTGTATCTGGGTGATTGCGTGTTGTTCTCGTTCTTGAACATCCTTCAGATTGGCCTCGGTGAGCGGGAATCGTATCATGGGATTGTCAATCCGTGGCCAGGAAAATTTCGTAAAATACTTTGTTTTATTCATGTTAAAGGTATTGGTCATGGAGAGGGTGTACCCGGTCCTGCCGTGAAATGCATCTTTGAAATGAATGACTTGTCTGCCTTTCTTTCCCACGCCGCGGTCCATGTTTTTACGTATCTTCCAGTCAAACGCAGTTTTGATTCCGTTTTCTATCGCGAGTGCCCCTCCGGCGATGAAGAAGAGATGACGAAAGTGTTTTGGCATGGCGTGTTTGGCGAAACTGTCCACGAACTCAGCCATCTCAACGGTGTACACATCGGAGTTTGTTGGGTTGTTGATCGCTATTTCACCCATTTTTTTGATAAACTCAGGTGTGGTCATGGCAGGGTGGTTGCATCCGAGAGGCGCGGTGGCGAAAAACGAGAAACCATCAAGGAAATATTTTCCACTCCGGGAGTCGAATATCCTGCATCCTTTGCTTTTTTTAAGGTCTAAGACGAGGTCGAATCCGTCTGCAAGCATGTATTTTCCAAGTGTTGCGTGAACTTCTGTTGGTTTCAACGTCATACGCTCATTTCTCCTTGAAAAGAGGATTGTTCTCTGTTTGAGCGGTATCTTTCCTTGTTATAAAATGATATCGGTCGTTGGGAACAAGAAGCATCAAGAGGATAATTGTTCGGTTTTTTCCTTGAATGTGATACCGATCTCTTCGAGTTCATCAAGGATCGGATTATAAATCTCTGGTATGACCGGGATATGGACTCCGGTCATGGTGATTTGTTTATTCAGGATCATCTTTACTGCGATAGCAGCGGGTAAGGCGACTGTACGAGCGACCGAGGTATCACTCTTCGGAATACCATAATCGACCAACGTCGAGGTGACATACTCCTTTTTCGAGGGATATTCCGCGATGAACTCATGGTGCATCACTACCATGTCTCGCTCGTCAGGGTTCATCGACATCTTCTGCAAGGTTAACACATTCAGATAATCCAAGGGGTTGTTCTTTTCTTTAGGTAAGGGTGCGTCTCCAAACAAGCCAAGCCAGTTCAGTCGTTTGATGACCGCTGCATAGGGTTTCAGCCCGAGGTACAGGGCGGTTTTTAGGGGGAGATGATCGTTTGGGTTCGCACCGATGAGATACCTTGTCAGGTCTCCATAGGTGTTTCCAGTAAACCCTTGGAGAGGTTCTTCGTGTAACCACCCAAGCGCAGCGACTGCTCGCATGGTCTCGCACCATCCGGTCATCCGGAAGGTCCCTCGGTACACGGTGTGCGCATGTTTCAACCCGTAGATGTCTTTATAAGGAATGGAATCCCTGTTTGGATAGTTTTCAAAAGCTCCGACACCTTCGATATCTTGGATAGAGTAATTTTCAAACAACTGTTCGCCTGGGATGGAGACCTCTTTGCCGTTCTCAAGCCATTTGGCTGCATTCCGGGACGCAAGAAGAACACCCCGGGGCGACCATGAGAACTTATAGCCGAAGGGGTTGGTGTTCGCTTCATGTGCAGGCAGCGCACCTGTGGTCGAGCGAAAACTTATGACTTTTCCTTTCTTTTTTTCGATGTGATGGATGATCCGCATCGCGGACATATGGTCGATTCCAGGGTCCAGGCCGCATTCGTTGAGGATGAGGACCCCTGCCGTCTTTGCTTTCTTGTCCAAGGCTCGCATCGCATCGCTGACATAGGAGGTGGTAATCATCTGCTTCTTATGTTTGATACACATCTCTGCGACCCTTACATGGTAGGTATAGGGCAAGAGACTGACCACGACATCTGCGTTGGAGACGAATGCTTCTACTTTTTTGTCGTCGGTGACATCCAAGGGAAATGCTTCACCCTGTGGGTGGCCATCGATCATCTGTTCTGCTTTGCTGACGGTCCTGCTTGCCATGATCACATGGTAGTCAGGGTGATCTAACAGGTATCGTATCATCGGTCGAGACACCATGCCTGCGCCGAGGACGAGTATTGTTTCCATCTTTTCTGCCTCCAAGAGTTGAAAAGTCCACAGCAGCGAAACAGATGACCTTATAAATATTTGTTGATGTAGGAATAGGCAGGGGTGAGTTTCCCTCGATAGAGGATTACCGCCTTTTTTATCTCATCTGGTAACGCGACTGTCTCAAAATCTGGTGCGGTGAAATCCGCCCTCATGATTTCTGGGACGAAATGGAAGAGGACATCGCTGAATGACTCCGAGGATTCCTTCGGAAGCTCGCAGGGAAGGTTATCCACCGCCATGACAACAATGCCCTCTCCTTCGTATCCATCCGTGATCGTGTCAGTAACAGGATTGTACACAAAGACCGGGTTATCAGGGGACGTTGTTTTCTCGGTAAATTCGATCGCACCATTGATATCCACACTGATGTCACCGATGACTTTCAGCCGTGGACGGCTTTTCTTGCGAAAGAGTTCCTTCGTGAACTGTTTTGTGAGAAGACGAGGGTACTGCGCAGCCCAGAAGATACAATTCATAAGAATAGAAAGCGACGGGATGTACTGTTCGAAGGTTGAACGATATCTTTCAGGATGCTGATAATAATCCTGTAAATCAAATGTCTTTCCTTCTGTTGTTGGTGCAACCATGTGTTCCTCTCT
>JBAZLE010000127.1:0-5914 GCA_041650455.1 Thermoplasmatota archaeon
AAGATTTAAATAATCCTTGGGTATTGTTTTTTATTATTGGAGGAAAAAATATGAAAAAGGAAAGAATTGCTGTTGGAGTTGTGGTTCTGTTTTTGATGAGTTGTCTGGTTCCAGTCTCCGGGTACTCTTCGCAAGGTCCGTTTGTCGCATCGAACGGGAATTGGTGGTATGTCGGTGGAGGTGGACCAGGGAACTTTACCAGGATTCAGGATGCGATTGATAATGCCTCTGCGGGGGATACCGTGTTTGTGTATGATGATTCATCTCCGTATTATGAAAACATCAGAATAGAGAAATCGATAACAATTCGAGGTGAGAATAAAAATTCAACCGTCATAACCGGTATAACGAGTGCAAATAACGCCAGTGGAGTGAATATCACAGCTGATGCTGTCTCGATATCAAGGTTCACTATCCAGAATTTCTCTCATGGTATTTATCTTACATCAAATAACAACCAGATCTCAGATAACATATTTCGAGATAATTTCGGTGGTATTTGGACACATTATGACAATCTTTCTACTTCCATTCCCCCCCATCTTGGGCATAATACAATCGTGAATAATTCCTTCATCAATAATACGAATAGTGTCTTTAGTGTTAGCGGGTGGAATAACACCGTCGAAGGGAACTTCATTTCTCAAAGTTCTATTGGAATAACCTTAGGCGCCACGGTGAACACGATATTCTCCTTGAATCATCTCTCTGAGAATTTCGTTGGTATTGCTGTTCTGAGCTCATATAATACTACGGTATGTCAAAATAATTTTTCTGATAATGAACTCGGTGTGTTGACATTTGGTACTTCCGCTGATAATATTCTTCAAAATAATTTTATCAGGAATAATTGGAGTGCGATGTCGTATCAAAGGTTCCTTTCCAGATTCAGGCATTTAAACATCACTTTAGGATTTCCACTTCGTCGGGCTGTATGGAATGGAAATTATTGGGATAAACCACGATCATCCCCCTTCATAATTCCGGGAGTTTTTATGATTGCACTCTTCAAGGTTCCTTTAGGATTCCAAGTCGATTGGCATCCGGCACAAGAGCCTTATGACATTTAACCGATGAGACAAACATACCGAGGTTTCTGGTATGTTCTCCGAGTGGTCCTCAGAAATCCCCCTGCCTTCTTCTACCGGTTTTCTTCTGCAGTATTTCTAATAAAAATCGTGTTTGGGAAAAACCGAACGTAAACGCACAGTATTTAAAGGTTGTCAGAGATAATTGGTCATAGGACGTATGACGAAGATTACCTTAGATCGAGAAACATTCAAAGCACTCGCCTCAGACACGCGACTGGATATTCTCAAGACCCTAGATGGAAGGCCGATGGGGTTAAACGAGATTGCGAAGGTGACGAATCTGAACAAAGCCACCCTCCATGAGCATCTGACGAAGCTGAATGAGGCCGGGTTGATCAAACGCAATGAACGCGATGGCCATAAATGGGTGTATTACAAGCTGACGTGGAAAGGCGAAAGCCTGCTGCATCCGGAGAACGCAAAAATCGTGGTGTTGTTTACGACGACGTTTGTGGCGTTATGGGTGGGTCTTCTTCAATTGATCTGGTACATCAAAGGCACAGTGACCGATGTCGGCTATGACATGTACACCATGGGGGAGAATGTTGTGCTGACAAGCAAAGGCTTGGTTGATTCCGGTACGGTGCCGCTCTTGGGGGATGGAATGATCCAAGACGCGACGTTTCCCCCAGGCCTGCCTGATTTCTTTCAGACGTTTCTCATGCGTGCGAAACTTGCGTACTACAACGGGATCCCTCTTGGGAAAGACCTCTCCGTGATTGAGACGAATGGTGATGTCGGGGCGCTTACCGCTGGTGAGGGAAGCAGGTTCGTCATTGACCAATCACAAGGAATCATCCAGGCGGTGTATCAGAATCCCTTGTTCCTGTACGGCGCCGTAGGATGTTTCGTGGTATTCTGCGTCTTCTTAGCCGTTGCGGTATGGCGACTATGGGAGAATCGTACTCCAAAACTGTAGAAAAACAAACCCATGATTTTTTTTATTTATTTTGCTGCGACGGCATTCCGTTTGTTCTTATCCTTCTCAAGGTCGAAGAAATCGAGTAATGTTTTTTGCATCCACATTCACCCCGTGATGAAGGTATACGATGACCTATTATATTCTTTACGCTGTGCTGGTGATATTTTTTTGATGAATCCGGTCCGTCTCTGGTCGACGAGATGATCGATCCTTCCTTCTTCATCTGGTCTGTTTTTCCAGACCGGGACACAGGGGAGACTCATGATGCTTCTGAAGACGTCTGTCTTTAAAAAAAAAATAAGCAGAGAACGAAACCAAGGTCTTCTGCCGATGAGGTTCTATTCGTACGGAGCTGCTTCCTTCAGCAGGTCCACCTGGGAGATGATCATCCGTCGGCAACAGTACCGCTCCGCGCCCAGGCTGTCCAGGATCTCCTCGGGGGTCTCCTTTGGTTTTTCACCAGCGGCAATTGCCTTCTGGTACGCCTCACAGCGTTTCTTGTACTCCTCGTACAGCGAGGAGATCACCTTTCCGCAGGTAAAACATCGGACTGGGATAATCACCCTTCATCACCTGTATGATTTTTGCCTCTTCCGCCGGGCACCCCGCCCGAGAGGCTTTTTGCTTTCTTTAATCCGTGAGTCACTCACGAGTAAATCTCGGTCAAACCCGAGGAACGAGAGCCGTAACGCAGGATCCGCGCTGTACTCCACCAGGCCTTTTGCGATCGCGGTTCTCACCGCGTTGGCCTGGCTCATGAACCCGCCACCCTGCACGTCAACGTGGATGTCCACGGTGCTGACATGATGCTCCGCAAGCTTCAGTGGCTCCATGATCTTCCAGCGTGCGACCGGCGGTTCGTAGAACTCGACGGGGATGTTGTTGATTCGGACGCGACCAGCGCCTTTGACGACGGTTGCTTTCGCAATCGAGGTTTTTCGCTTCCCTGTGGTGTTAATGACTTTTTTCCCCATATTACACTTTCGCCCCTAGGAATTGTGCTATTTCTTGTAACGTCATATAATCAGCGGGGTGCTTCTCCGCGCTACTGATTTTCTCAAAGGGTTTCCCTTGATACTCCTTCGGCACCCCGATATAGCATCGCAGTCTTTTAAACGCTGTCCTGCCATGCGGCTCCTGGTACGGGATCATCCCGCGGATCGTCCGTTTCATAATCTGATCCGGCATCCGAGGGTAGAACGGTCCTTTCCGGTAGGTCCCGACCTCGCGTTCATGTTTATAATGCTCTTTGATCATGGTTTTTTTTCCGGTCACGATTGCTTTCTCGCTGTTCACCACTGCGATGTCTTCGCCGTTCAGCAGACGTTTTGCGACGACCGTACATAACCGTCCGAGCACTGCTCCTTCTGAATCAATGATTGCGACCATACTTATCCCATGATCCGTATATCTTTTCCTTTCGGATTGTTTTTCATCAGCTCTTCAATGGAAAGGGTTTTTCCCCCTGCTTTCTTGATTTTTTCCGCTGCTTTATCTGAGAAGGACCAGGCTGCGATCGTCACTTTTTTTGTGAGTTTTCCTGTGGAAAGCACTTTTCCTGGGACTAACGCGGTCTCCTTCTGCTGCAGGTATGTCTCAATGCGATGTAAATTGACTTCAGGCCAGTTCCGTAAGGGTTTTTCTAATCGCTCAGCGACATCCTTCCAGAGGTTGACTTTGTTCTCAGACGCTGTTTTTTTCAGCCCCTGGATCAGGGTTTGCAGTGCAGGGTTTGTCTTTTTGCTGTCTCGTGCCATAAGCTGGTTCCCCAGTGTTGATGGATGGTAGGAAAACAAAGTCTTATTTATAAGTCTTATGGGGGTTTAGATGTCTTGACGTTGGAATCTCCAGACCGCAAGAACAAAGAAGACGATGATCCAAGCACAGAGAATCGGGAAAAGCACCCAATTGGAAATAAAAGACGGATAGGTGACGGTCGAACCACTCAACTGCGCAAGGGTGTCCAGGGAAACCACATTTAGGGAGACAAGATAGGAGTACACGGAAACGGGGCTGGTGAGCTCTACGGCATAGTACCATGTGGGGATGGCTCCGGAGAGGAGTTTTTCTAACCCAATGGATGCAATTAGGATTCCCTGATAAATGATTTGGAGGATGAAGAGAAAGAAGAACCAGAGGAAGACTGCTCCTCCGATGGCGGATGATCGTTTTCGGAAGACTGTTGAAAAGAAAAGAGAGATGCTTAGAAAGATTATGCCGAACATGATCGTCATTGCAATAAAAAGCAAATATGCGACGAAATCAACATCGGAGACATTGACTGCGATGATGAGTCCTGCGATTCCAAACCCGATAAGGATGGTCAGTGCTAAGACACTGGCTAACCCAAGGAATTTGCCTGTGACGATCTCAAACCGTGTCGCCGATAGAGACAGTAACGCGCTCATTGAGCCTCGTTCGATTTCTCCGATAATAGTTGCATACCCTAGCATGAGTGCGATGATAGGGACTAGGTATTGCACGAAGGTCATCATCGCCACAATCGTTAGGGATAAATCCTGCCATCCTTGGCTGATCATGGAACCAAAATAGGATACCACCACGGTGAGAATCGCAAACATCAGGGACATGATGATAATCCATTTGTTCCTGATGTTATCCATGATTTCTTTTTTTGCGATGCTGTAGATCACGTTCGTTTGCATTCTTAGGCCTCCGTGTAGCGCATGAAGACTTCTTCAAGTGATGGTTCTTTGGTCTGAAGGTTCTGGATGTTTGCTCCTGCTGTCGTGATAGCTAAGATCACCTTGGCTTTCATCGCTCCATCACAGATGATGTCCAAGGTGTTTCCCTTGCTTTGTACTTTTTCGACCCCCGGGATTTTTCTGACGGCATCCTCTATTTCTGGGGACAGTTTATCAAGGGTGATGGTCATTTGTGGTTTGAGGTTAAGTTTTTTACTCAGTCCCGTAACGCTGTCTTCTGCGACCAGTACGCCTTTGTTGATGATGCCGACGCGATCGCAGATCTCCTGGATCTCGCTGAGGATATGGGAGGAGACAAAAATCGTGGTGCCTTTCTGTTTCATCTGCAGGATTTTATCACGGATCAGGACGACGCCACGCGGGTCCAACCCGCCACTGGGTTCATCCAGGATCAGGATTGGTGGGTTCCCCAGGACCGCTCGTGCCATCCCCAGCCGCTGCACCATTCCTTTTGAGAATTTTCCCACCCGTTTTTTTCCGGTGTCCCCCAGGCCGAACTCGTTGATGAGCTGGATGCATTCTGTTTTGGACGCATGTTTGAGCTCCGCGTAAAAACTCATGTTCTGCAGTGCGGTGAGATTATCATAGAACGCGACTTTCTCAGGCATGTACCCGACGTATTTCTTTGCTTCTTTGCCTGCAGTACGCATGTCCAGACCGTTGATGGTGATGGTCCCTGCGTCTGCATGGATGAGGTCCAGGATCGCTTTGATGGTCGTGGTTTTGCCTGCCCCGTTCGGACCAAGAAAACCAAAGATCTCCCCTTTATTGATTGTGAAAGAGATATTGTTCACCGCAGGTGTATGGTTGTAGGTTTTGGTCAGGTTCCTGACTTCGATGCTTGCTGCCTGCGCACCCAGGGTGCTCCTGCTGGTTTCATTGGGGATGGTGTAGATCCCTTTCTGCTCACATTGCGGGCAGCTGATGTTGATTTTCTCCCCGGGTTCCCCTGAGATCGTCATCGTGGTTTTACAGCTGGGGCACTTCACTATTTGTGTTGCCATAGGTCTGGTACTCCTCGTTGATTTGGGCATAATAATCCTGGGCTATTTAGGTTTATGGGCGAAAGCACTCGAAGGAGTCTCCCCCCTATTTAGAACAAAAAAACTATATAAGAAAAATATTTATATTAGTACTATATATAAATTAATGGATTTGATACGGAGGCGAAAAAA
>JBAZLE010000128.1:0-5883 GCA_041650455.1 Thermoplasmatota archaeon
AACAGGTCGATCTTCCGTTCTGGGTCCGGGCGACTGCAACGGATAATGCGGTGGTTGATCGCGTCGAGTTCGATATCGAACCGTTTGGGCAACACCCGGGTCTGCCGTATGTGGACATGGAACCACCCTATGAATGGTTCTGTAACGTCTCCTTCCTAGGTTGGTATTCGTCACTGGAGGAGTCGCAGTCGCTAGGTATCAATAAGATGATCCGTGCCCGGGTGTTTGATGAGTCCGGGCAGAGCTGGCTTCATGAGGTCTGGGTGTATATCAAGAATGCGGAGAATTTCGGTAAGCGGTTCCTCATCGGGTTCTTGAAGAACAGGAACATCTCTGATACCCAGATTTCGTTTACCACCCGTTGCATCCTGTCCTTGACGCTGGATACCTTCATTCCCGCCCTCTATATCTCCAATGAACACTTCATTGTCTCAAAGGAGAATAAATTCGGCTACATCGGACCGCTAGGGATCATCGGGTTCTTTGATGCTCAAGTGGTTGGAGAATAACGGCCGGTTCCCATTCATAACCATGAACCTCTCCTCGTTTCCTTTTTTCTCTGTTGGTCCTTGGTAGGAACTTTCGGACTACTTCCAAGACCGTAAGTTTTATATAGAAGTGTATATATGCTGGTTCTGCTTTTAGACAGAATTAAAAGGAGGTAAAAATTATGATGGCTGGAGGACAGCAACCAATTATCATCCTGAAAGAAGGAACAAAACGAGAAAAAGGAAAAGGCGCACAACTCAACAACATCATGGCAGCACGAGCGATCTCAGACGCAGTGAAATCAACACTCGGCCCGAAAGGAATGGACAAGATGTTAGTCGACTCCATGGGTGATGTCGTCATCACCAACGATGGAGCAACCATCCTGAAGGAAATCGATGTGGAGCACCCCGCGGCAAAGATGATCGTGGAAGTCGCCAAATCACAAGATGAGGAATGCGGAGATGGTACAACATCCGCCGTGATTCTCACTGGTGAGTTGTTGAAATACGCTGGAGAACTCATCGAACAAAACATCCACCCTACCGTGATCTGCAGCGGATACAAGCTTGCATCAACCAAAGCTATTGAGGAACTCAATAAGATGTCGATTCCGATTAAAACAGGGGACAAAAAAACCTTGAAAAACATCGCGATGACCTCCATGGCAAGTAAAGGCGCAAGCGCAGCAAAAGAACTTCTTGCAGACGTCGTCGTTGACGCAGTCACCAGTGTCGCAGAACACATTGGAGACAAAACTATCGTGGACATGGACAACATCCAAATCCAGAAAAAACACGGTGGCAGCATCCAGGACACCAAAATCATTAAAGGAATCATCCTGGACAAGGAACGCGTCCATGAGGGAATGCCACGACACCTGAAGAACGCGAAAATCGCTTTAGTGAACGCAGCATTAGAAATAAAGAAAACCGAAGTTGATGCTCGAATTCAAATTCAAGACCCGACCCAACTCCAAGCATTCCTTGATGAAGAGGAGTCCATGCTGAAAAAAATGGTCGAAAAAGTTAAAAAAAGTGGAGCGAACGTTCTGGTCTGTCAGAAAGGTATCGATGACCTTGCTCAGCACTTCCTCTCGAAAGAAGGGATTTACGCAGTTCGACGAGCGAAGAAAAGCGACATGGACAAACTCGCCAAGGCAACAGGAGCTATCGTCGTCGCAAATCTTGATGAGCTCTCACCAAAGGACCTTGGGTTCGCCGGCAACGTCGAAGAACAGAAGATCGGCGATGACAAGATGACGTTTGTCACCGACTGCAAGAATCCCAAAGCAGTCAGCATCCTTATTCGCGGCAGCACCGAGCATGTCGTCGATGAACTTGATCGTGGTATGCACGATGCGTTGTTTGTCGTGAAAGTCGCTCTTGAAGACGGTAAAATGACCGCTGGTGGAGGCGCAGCCGCTACATGGATTGCTATGGCGTTACGAGAATACGCTACCACGGTCGGTGGACGTGAACAGATGGCGATAGAGGCATTCGCAAATGCAGTTGAAATCATCCCGAAGACCCTTGCTGAGAACGCGGGGTTAGACCCTATAGACCTGATGCTTGAAGTACGCAGAAGCCACAAGAAAGGCGGCAAGTACGCTGGTGTTGATGTAATAAACGGAAAAGTCAGTGACATGTTTAAAATCAACGTCATTGAACCACTTCGCGTCAGCGTCCAAGAAGTACAAGTTTCAACAGAAGCAGCAACAATGATCCTCCGGATTGACGATATCATCGCCTCAAAAGGCGGTGGTGGTGGCGGTGGTATGCCTCCTGGCGGCCCCGGTGGAATGCCTGGTGGTATGCCCCCTGGCGGGATGGACGACTACTAAACATCCTTCCCTTTTCTTTCTTTTTTTTATTTTTTTGGTACCTATGCCAACAAAAAAAACGAGCGATCCCAAAAAGACAACACAAGAATCACTGCAGAATAGAATAAAAAAATTAGAGGAAAGCATACAGCAGCTCAAGGTCGAGATAAACGAGAAAAACGACAAGTATCTCCGCAGCCTTGCTGATTATCAGAACTATCAGAAACGCATGGAAAAAGAATTACAAACTCAAAAAGAAGATATAAAGAAAAAATACCTACTTGAACTCCTCGACCTCACCGAACTTTTGAAAAAAGCATATGAAGATACCGACCCTAAATCAGGGTTAAAACTTATACTAGAAAACATTAACAAATTCTTAGAAAAAGAAGGAATAACCTACATTGATTGTAAAGGGAAACTTTTCAATTATCAGCTTCATAACGCAGTCTCAACCATCGAACAGTCTGATTGCGTTGAAGGAATAATCCTTGATGAAATAAAAAAAGGGTATCTGGTGGGGGACAAACTCCTTCGACCAGCCCATGTTATTGTCGCAAAAAAGAAACCATAATAAAGCCACCTTGGAGGTGTAAGATATGAGTAAGATTATAGGAATTGACCTTGGAACTACAAATTCTGAGGCAGCGTATATCGAAGCAGGAAAACCAGTCGTCATAAAGAGTGTAGAGGGACAACCATATTTTCCCTCGGTTGTTGCGTTTACAAAAACCGGGGAAATGTTGGTTGGTGAAGCAGCGAAACGACAAGCAGTCACCAATACCGAAGGAACTGTCCAACGAATAAAACGAAAGATGGGGACACATGAGAAAGTCAATCTTCGTGGAAAAACCTATACGCCACAGCAGATATCTGCGTTTATCCTTCAGAAAATCAAGAAAGACGCTGAGGATTTTCTTGGTGAAAAGATTACTGATGCAGTGATTACGGTTCCTGCCTACTTTAATGATGATCAACGACAGGCAACCAAGGATGCTGGTGCGATTGCGGGATTCAATGTGAAACGAATCATCAATGAGCCGACCGCTGCCGCTCTCGCCTACGGGTTAGATAAGGAGGGTGACCAGAAAATCGCGGTGTATGATTTCGGTGGGGGAACCCTTGATGTCACGATTATGGAAGTTGGTGGTGGCGTCTTCGAAGTCTTATCCACCAGTGGTGATACACAACTTGGCGGCTCTGATATGGATAAGGCGTTGGTCGATTACATCGCGGAAGAATTCAAGAAACAACATGGTGTTGATCTCCGTAAAGAACCGAAAACGTTACAACGAGTTTTAGAGGCAGCAGAAATTGCAAAAATAGAGTTATCTTCGACGCTTCAAACCGATATCAACCTTCCCTACATCTACGTCGTCACTGGAGAACCAAAACATCTTGAAATAAAACTGACTCGGGCCAAACTTGAAGAAATCATCTCTCCGATTGTACAGCGTAGTGAAAAACCCTGTCGTCAAGCATTACAAGATGCGAAACTGAAACCAGAAGATATCGATCACGTCGTGCTTGTCGGTGGTGTCACCCGCATGCAAATGGTACAAAAGAAAGTCGAGGAGATTTTTAAACAGAAACCGAAACGAGAGGTCGATCCGATGGAATGTGTCGCGATTGGTGCGGCGATCCAGGCAGGAGTCCTGTCGGGGGATATCGATAAGGATATTGTCCTGTTGGATGTCACGCCGTTGACGTTGAGTGTCGAAACCCTTGGTGGCGTCGCAACACCACTCATTGATCGGAATACGACCGTGCCGACGAAGAAAAGCAAGGTGTTTTCCACTGCTGCGGATAACCAGACCAGCGTGGAGATCAACGTCCTGCAGGGGGAGCGACCTATGGCTGCGGACAACAAAAGCCTTGGCAGGTTCCATCTTGATGGGATTCTACCAGCCCCTCGAGGGCTGCCTCAGATTGAGGTGTCCTTCGATATCGATGTGAACGGGATCATGAACGTGTCAGCAAAGGACCTAGGAACCGGCAAGGAACAGTCGATCCGGATCACGGGTTCGACGAAACTGTCTGATTCTGAGATCGATCGGATGCGCCGAGAAGCAAAGGAGCATGAAGAGGAAGACAAGAGACGTAAGGAAAAAATCGAGATTCGGAACACCGCGGATGCTCTCGTGCACAGCACAGAGAAAACCCTGGTGGAACTCAAAGATAAATTCTCAAGTGACGATAAAGAGAGCATCGAAAAAGCATTAAAGGAGCTGCGTGAGGCTCTCACTGGTGATGACACCGAGGTCATCAAGGAGAAAACCGAGGCGTTGAACCAGGCGTTCCAGAAGGCATCCGCAGCGATTTATCAGCAAGCGGCACAGCAACACCAACAACAATCCGGGCAAGGACCTGCCCAGGGTGATTCCTGGCAAGGACAGCCATCGGGTGATGATTCGACCATCAACGCGGATTACAAGGTGAAAGGAGAGAAAAAGAAAGACGAAGAGAAGGAGTAACTCCTCTTTTTATTCTTCTTTTGCCAGTGACGTAAGGTCATCGACGGTCCATTTCTTTGTTTTTTCTTTGATGACCATCACGGTACACGGAGCGGTCTTTAAGACTTCCTCAGAGACACTCCCCAGCAGGAACTTGTTGAAACCTTTGCGTCCTTTGCTGGCCATCACGATCAGGTCATCGTCTTTGACGAATTTCACAATCTCCACCGCAGGTGCCCCAGCCGCAAGCTTCGTAGTCGTTACCACCCCTTCTTCCTCAGTGATTTTTTTGACCTCTTCGATGGCAGTAAGTTTTTCGTGTTCTATCTTTTCTTCAAGCATTTTTGACAGCATATACTGGCGGGAGTCATTCACGGAGATAAGGGAGATTTCGACGTTGAGGAGTTTGGCAAAAAACGCGCCTTGTTCTGCCGCGATTCTTGATACATCTGTGGTGTCCACGGGGATGACCACTCGATTAATTGTTTTCATCCTTCACCCTCACTGGTACACTGAATCAAATCAGGTTGATTTAAATGTTTTGTACAGGATCACCGGTTCTTCATGAGATGAAATCAAAGTTCTTTTTTTGTTTCAGAAACAATGGTCAAAAATCTATGCGTGGTTCACAACACTTGAAAAAAAGAACGTTGTTGATGTCTTGGTATTGTTTTAGTCTCTCCATCGTGTTTTCACCCAGGACTCCATGAATCGATCGGTGAGATCCGGCCTGGCTTTTGCGATATCGGTGACCGTGATGATCCCTACGACTTTTTCTGAGGAGACTACCGGTAATTTTTTTATCCAATATTGTTTCAATATCTCAACAGCATGCTCCACGGTATCCAGAGAGCTGACGACTTTCACGTCCTCAGACATGATCTCGTGCACCTTTGTTTTTTTCGGGTTTCGTTGGTGACACATCGTTCGTTCGATGAGGTCTCGCTCGGTGACGATTCCCACACAGGTGTCGCCTCTAGTCACGACCAAACAGCCGACTTTTTTCTCCTTGTACAATTTACATGCGTCCAGTACGGAGGCATCTGCATCGATTGTGATGACGTGTTTGGTCATGATCTCTTTTACAAGCATGGTGTTCACATCGTATGTTTTTTTTTT
>JBAZLE010000129.1:0-5881 GCA_041650455.1 Thermoplasmatota archaeon
TTGGATGGAGCTACAGGTAACCGTCTCTGGAAATTAACCGGATTGAGTGGGACCTCATTTTATAGTACTCCTCTTGTTTTTGATTTCGAGGGGTATGGGTATCCTTATATCTACGCTCCGATACAGGATGTTGATGAACCTCTTGTAGGTTCCCTAAACAAGATCAGTCATGATGGGAAGTTATTGAAATCCGTATGGGCCTACCGGCCCTGTGCTGGTGGATTAGCTCTCGTTGATTCTACCTATGATGGTAACTTCCAAATCATCATGGGTGATCGAACACCACCAGGGGTAGGAATCGCATCATTTGATCCTGATAATCTTTCCATGAATTGGAATCAACCGTATCTTCAGATGAACAGTGGTATAACACCAATCGCTGATGCAACTAACGATGGAACACAGGAAGTAATTGTTGCGATGCAAAACTTACCGCAAGGGTTTACAGTTCTTGGCCCCACGGGTAATATCATCAAAAGAGAGACAGGTATTGAAATGGGTGGTCATGGATTATCTGCGACCGTTCACGATTTTGACGATGACGGATATCTCGAGATGATTTTTGCTTGCAGTTATTCGTCCTCCTATTTTGACTTAGTTGTTTGGCAGCTTCATCCTACTTATTGGGGAGAGGAACAACGTTTTTCTGCGGGATTACTTCGCTTCAGTCCACAATTGGTAGATGTCACGGGCGATGGAGTGTTAGAAATGGTTGCTTGTAGTAAAACTGCGATACAAATCTACAATAAAACATATAATAAGATCTATGAGGTGAGTGGTCTTTCAAGCGAGCTGATGTATCCTACATGTAATGATATTGATGGTGATGGTCTCTTCGAACTGGTCATCAGCAGCTCAGCGGGAAAAATCTACGCGTTTGACACGTTCTCCCCAGTACCTGATCCTGCGCCACGATCCGAGGTGGAATTCTACAGCGAATACCGCAGAGGCGTCGCCGAGTACGTGGAACGACCTGGTCCGAAACATCCGATGCAACGAGACATCAACCCTGCCAATGGATCTGTTCATATCACCCCGAACCCGGTGTTATCCGCGCATTGCTGGGATTACCAATGGGATGAGTTCAACGTCACCTTCCGCACGAACGCCTCTGGCAGCTGGCAGGATATCATCACCTACACCGACATCGGACGGTACCCGAACCAGACGAGCACAGGATTCAGCTGGGGCACCTACACTGCGACACCCACACACATGAACCAACCAAACACGAAATACTACTGGAGTATCTACGCGGAAGACAAAAACGGAAACACCATTGAACGCTTCTTCCAGTTCACCACCGCAGATATTGTTCCTTTTATCACCAACCCGGTTCCAACGGATGGCGCGCAAGGCATCCCGCTGAATTTATCATCATTGAAATTCAACCTTACCGACCTGCAGAATGATCCGATGGATTGGACAGTGGAAACCTCTCCAGACGTCGGGTCTGGATATGGCAGTGATGTCGGGAACGGTCAGTACACGGTCGCGGTCAGTGGTCTTGCGTTTAACACGACGTATACTTGGTTTGTGAATGCGACGGATGGGGTGAACTGGAGAAATGAGACGTTCATGTTCGCCACCCGGCCGACGCTTGGTGTCTGGTGGGACCCCAGCTGGCCACTTCGAAGGGAAATCATCATTGACAACACGCAAGTGGTCGGGTCGCATGTGAACTTCCCGTTACTCGTTAAAACATCCCCTGGTGATCCGATACAGGAGCAGGCGCAGGCAGATGGGGATGATATCGTTTTCACTGATTACTTGGGGAATCAACTGAGCCATGAGATAGAACATTACGATGGCACCACCGGGGAGCTGATCGTATGGGTGAACATCCCTGTGCTTTCCTCAACGGAGTTGACTATCTTGTATCTGTATTACGGGAACCCCTCTTGTGGGAGTCAACAAAACCCAGCAGGAACCTGGAACACAAACTACCTGATGGTGCAGCATCTTCATGAGACCACGGGGACGCATTACGACGCGACCGTGAATAATAATGATGGGACGCCGGTTGGTGGTGTCCTGCAGAACACCAGCGGGGCGATCAACGGCGGTGACGCGTTCGACGGGGTGGATGATTATATTGATCTTGCGGGGACGACGCAGTTGAATACGCGGGATGTCACGGTGAGCGCCTGGATGAGAACCATAAAGGATACTACGGACATGCGGATTGTGGTGGGCGGCGCAACCTACACGTATAAATGGCATCTGATCATGGATGACGGACATCTGATGATGACGAATAACACGGTGGCAGGCGCGAACCTGCGTAGTACTCAGTTGTTCAATGATGGCGTGTGGCATTATGTAGTGGGTACGAGGAATCCGTTGCGGTTGTATGTTGATGGGCAGATGGTGTCTGCGCAGCCGATTGATGAGTCCTGGTCGTTGGATGGTGGGGCGAAGATCGCGGCGAAGTCATCGACGCAGTATTTCTTTAACGGGTCGATTGATGAGGTGCGTGTCTCGCAGGTTGTTCGTAGCGCTGACTGGGTTGCTACGGAGTATCGGAACCAACGGGACCCGTTGTTGTTTTCTTCGATAGGGTCTGAGGAGCGTGGCTCCCCGGTGGTGAGTGATGAATCGCCGGTGGATGGGGCTGTTGGTGTGGTTGTGAATCCGTTGTTGTCTGTTGCGGTGTTTGATCCGCAGATGGAGCTGATGGATGTATGGTTCCGGACGAATGCGACTGGTGGTTGGAGTACTATTGGGAGTAATATGAGTGTTGGTGCGGGGGTGTATTCGCAGAAGCCGAGTGTGTTGTATCGGTATTTGACGTCGTATTATTGGAGTGTGAATTGTACGGATGGGGTGTTTTGGGTGAATCGGACGTTTTCGTTTACGACGCGGTCTGCTCCGGGTGCTTGGTGGAATTCGAGTTGGTTGTATCGGAAGGAGGTTGTGATTGATTCTGCGCGGGTGGCTGGGAATCTGTCGTTTTTCCCGGTGTTGGTGACGTTGTCTGCTGATGGTGATCTTGCTGTGCATGCGCAGGATGACGGCGATGATCTAGTATTTACAGATAATCTTGGGACGAGGCTTTCCCATGAGATTCAGATGTTTGATGGGGTCACAGGTCAGTTGGTAGCGTGGGTGAATGTCCCGGTTCTTTCGGATGTGATGAATACGTCTTTGTTTTTGTATTACGGAAATATGGTTTGTGAAAGTCAGGAGGATCCTGCGGGTGTCTGGGATGATGATTTTGTGGCCGTATGGCATTTAGATGAGAATCCTGGTGTTGTTGGTACAGGAGGTATTACGGATTCAACGACCTATGTGAATCATGGTACTCCTCTAGGTGGTATGGATTCTGCTGATCATGTTGCTGGTAAAATCGGCTATGCCATTGATTTTGATGGAACCAATGATGTGATTCGTATCGATGGTTCGAATGTTGTTGGACATAGTCTTGATTTTACGAGTGATCCGTTTACGGTTGAAGCCTGGTTTAGAATTCGCACGACCTCTGACCCGGGTACTCTAGTAAGTAAACGGGATGGGACTACTCTTGATCAATATCAGTTCTATTTACAACCTACTTTACGACTTCGAGCGAATGCTGAGTATGGTGGCGTATCTGATACGCTTACTACGAATACTTGGTATTATGGTGCTGTCGTAATCAATAATACGAATTGGCCTGAAATTTTCCGTAATGCAGTGCAGAGGACATGGGTGGATTATGCAGGCTCACGTCCATATAATTTCATTCATAGAAATGTGAATGTTTCGATTGGAGCACGCTGGGAGAGTTACCCGACAGCAGCGTTTCCCTTTAAAGGTATCATCGATGAGGTCCGCATCTCCAGGACAGATCGATCGAGTGATTGGCTACTTACCTGTTATAACAACCAGAACGACCCAAGTACATTTTACTCAGTAATGGCTGAAGAAGAAGCTCCATTTGAGAATCAACCACCTGTCGCCGCGTTTGTGTTTTCACCATCAGATCCCACCACGGAAACCCTGGTGTATTGTAACAGCACCTCATATGATATCGACGGGGTGATCGTGAACTGGTCATGGAATTTCGACGATGGGCAACAGGGCTATGGTGAGTTTGTGACTCATGAATATACCATCCCTGGGGTGTACTCTGTCAATCTCACCGTCATGGATGAGGACTCTGCATCCGCCTCCGTTGAGCATATCGTTGAGGTAGAGGCCACAGGGATCATATGGAACGCAACACTAGTGCTTTCTGAGACAGGTGGGATGATGGACCTGGTGGGCTTTGGTGAGGCGACTGACGCCTCAGATGGTCAGGATAGTTATGATGTGCCGAAACCGGGGACGCCGCCAACGATGCCGTATCTCGTAGGCTGGTTCGATGCTGGACTCAGTGAGCCGTACAACCGCCTCTGGTGGGATTATCGCGCGTATCCTGATTCATATAAGGTCTGGAACCTGTCAGTACTATGGATGCCTGTAGATTACGCCTCACCTACAATGGTGACGTTATCTTGGAACAGCTCAGAGCTCATTGATGCGGAGTACGGGATGGTGACGCTGATAAACCTTGCCTCTGGTGCGACCGTGGATATGCGGTCGACCGAGTCGTATGTGTTTAACGCGTCTGCCGTAGTACCGCATGAGTTTCTGATCATAGGTTCATCGGAGATGGAACTGCCGGTGACGAACCTGACGACTGCATGGAATCTCGTGTCAGTACCGTTCAATCTCCCCGTGATGAAATCAGAGTTACGTGTCCGATGGAATGACTCGGAATATTCCTGGGCAGAGGCGGTCTCCGCAGGACTCGTGCTGAACTTTGTGTACGAGTGGAATCGGTCTATGCAGTATTATGGGTTATCAGATGGTTTGATGCCTGGGTATGGGTATTGGATGTACGCGTATCAGAATTGTTCCGTATTCATGGTGTCAACGATGATCCCGTCTGAGACTGATGTTATTACTGGGCTGTTGACCCAGTGGAACCTTGTTGGTCTCCCCGATGATGACGTTGTTCCAAACCAGGCTCTGGTCGTGAGATACGATGGTGTTGATTATAATTGGACGCAGGCGACGACGAGCAATAATCCAACGGGTAGTCCTCTTGTCCTTGGGTTTATCTATGATTGGAATCGGTCTGGTCAGTTTTATCAGTTTTCTGATTCTCTTGTTGCGGGTTATGCGTATTGGATGTACGCGTATCAAAATTGTGTGTTAAGAAAAGGAGGCGTTTGAAAATGAAAAACAAAAAAAGTATCTATACGAAAGCTAATAGTTTCGCCATTGTGATGCTTTTCGTTCTAGGAGCATTTGTTCCTGTGAATGGATTCATCATCGATTCCAAGAACTTATCCCCTGAATCAGAAGACGCGACTAGGCCATTAACTAGTCCGTTTGGAGATACTGATTCGGAAGGGTTCAACATCGCGGCTCAGGAGCAAAAACCAGTATCTCCTTTCAATACGAGCGATCCCTGGTGGAACGACTCATGGATGTTTCGGAAAGAAATTACAATAGATCATACAAAGATCGCAACGGATCTCAGTGAGTTTCCTGTATTGATTAGTTTAACCTCTGATGCGGATCTTGCAGCCAAGGCGCAAGCGGATGGTGACGATCTGGTTTTTACCGATAAAACCATGAATACGCTGAATCATGAGATAGAATTGTATAATAGCTCCACTGGTCAACTGGTAACCTGGGTGAATGTAACAAGTCTTTCAAGTTCGGTGAACACTACCTTGTATCTGTATTACGGGAATTCTTCATGTGAAAATCAGCAGAAACCTCCAGGTGTATGGGATTCAGATTATATCGCAGTCTGGCATTTGAATGAAGATCCCGGAACAGCAGGGACTGGAGGAATAAAGGATTCGACGGTGTACGCAAACCATGGGACTGATATGGGGTCTAT
>JBAZLE010000130.1:0-5735 GCA_041650455.1 Thermoplasmatota archaeon
TAAAGCAGATATTCGCCTCGATACCACCTGATAATCCCATAGAGAGAAGCGACAGCTAGGATGCTGACAAGGAGAGCGATAACATATCTTGGCAGGCTTGCAACCTCTTCACTGATTCCATGATGCGTGTCTGTAGAAAGGATAAAAACTATCCATACTATGATAAAAACGAGTGTCGGAGGAGTAAAAAGCGAGAGGATGATGATAATGATTACCTGGATACGCGTCACCCGGTGTCCTGCCCAGTCTTTGACCATGCATGCAAGCGTAAGTCCGAACGCACACAATCCAAGGATACCGAACGTACTTCCTATATGAAAAACAAGCGATGCGTTTGCATGAAATGCCGTATTCCAGACAGGACTCAGATTCATTGTTTGCGGCCGGTAGAGGGTAAACACTTCAAAGAACCGTTCAGGTCCCACCCCAAAAAGAGTATGAGCAAGTGTGTTCCATGAATTGACCATGAGTGTTGCGCCTATAGGAAGAGGCAGAAGTTGGGAAGATGCAAGAGAAATAAATTTCCAGAGCGTGATACCCGCGCCCATGAGTATGAGGATGAGAGTGACAAAGGAGAGAGCTGCTATCACATCTTTTTTTTCTTTCACCGCTCCATATGCTATTGATATGCCCAGAGGCAGACAGAGGAGAGAATAGCTGAGAAGTCCGATTGTGGACCCAAACGGCGTAAAAAATGAATCCCGGAATGGTGAACCCACCGGAAAAAATATCGTCGCAAGACCGAGTTGCTGGTAGCAAACAGCCAGTCCTGCTAAACCGGAAAGGATGATTAAGCCGAGCCGGAGGACGATTTTTTCTTTTTCGGTAAGAAGCGATGGGCCGAAAAATAAAAGAATGGTTGCTGTTATCCATGTGACGGGACCCAGAGGAGCGATGAGGCCCTCAATTTTATTAAACGAGGAAAACGTCAAAGACAGGATAGCAGCAATAGCCATGAGGCCAAAACCCAGCGTTTGGTAGGACCATGAGACACGTATTTTTCCTGTTCTCAAGAGTTTTCCTGCCCACAGAAGAAGCACGAGAAAGGAAAGACAGGTGGAGAGCATCCATTTGTTGGTATCGTAGAAATCCCGTGTGACGGGCAGGAAAAAAACAGGAAGGATGATGAGACTTGAGAGGAGAAAAAATTTTAATACTTTTGCGAAAAAACGGTATGCATGCATGTTGATTCAAGAATACAACAATGAAGTATCCTTGTCACTTCATAAATCCTCGTTGACAACCAAGTATTCTCCGTGTTTAACTGATATATAACTATGGAAGATACTCCTGCCATCATTCCTATGGTTTCTTCTTCTCCTCATATGAAGAACAGAGTTTTTATTGTTTTGGCAGGATTCCTTATTGCTCTTGTTTATATAGGAATTAATATCGGCATCTGGATGTATGCAAATAATTCAAGAAAATCAGCGCAAACGGTTGTTGAAACGGGAAGAGGAGTTGAGGAAGAGCAGACGGGTCAATCTGCGGGTGAATCAGCAACAACTCAGGAATCTATCAGAGAGCCTGCATCTACTCCAACTCCCACGCCCCGCCTGACAGGGCCGGGACCATATGCGTGCGATCCGTTGGGCATATGTAATCATTATCAAAATGCAACAGAAAAAGGATGTCCGAGGACGTATGCAGATGACCATTGTTTAGATGAATGTGCTGATAAAAAGGTGCAGTGTCCGAAATAATAGTGTTATGAAATATATGCGATTTCGTATATTACTACCATGTGTTTTGTTGGCGGGTATGATAGCCTTGCCTTTCGCACAGCAGCCTGTCCGGGCAGCAACCCCAACGCCAACACCATCCCCGCCGCATATAGGAGAAATGATAAATATTAATGCTCCGGTAACATTGACCGGAACGACAAATACCCTTACCGCTCCGAGATTTTACGATACTGCTGACCCAACGTATTATGTAGATCCTGCCGGTTCCACATCGCTTGTTGTCAACGGAACTATCGGAACGATGGGAAGTGTGGGTATCGGTACGACGAATCCGGGTGTTAAACTAGATATTGTTGGCAGTCATATCTCTGGAATCGGTCTCGCCAGATTCAAAGGTAACGCAGGTGCTGGTTATATGACCTTAGATACAACTACCAGTAATACCAACGATAGTGGTGGTTTTTTAATAAACATCGGCGGTACCTTAGTTGGTCAATTTGGTTCAACCAAAGGAACTGCTGGCAATAATCGCGTATTTATAAAAAATCGCACTGCACACGATGCCGAAGATTTAGTAATTACCGAATCTGGAAACGTCGGTATTGGAACGATCGCCCCTGCTCAGGAGTTGGAAGTAGTTGGTGATATACTGTTGACCGGAAGATTAGGAAATGATACGAGTTATTTTGATATCGCCGGGAATAGTGCCAGCTATGGGTTGCTTGTGAGAAAACATGATTATTATACGTCTCCAGCAAGTACTCCGTATTTAGATATTTTTGTCAAAGACTCATCTGTAGACTATACTAATTTCCTTATCAATCAAAGAGGTGATACCGGAGCAGCAGGTTTAGTCCTGAACGCGAGTAATTTTGTCGGTATCGGCACGACAACTCCAACATCAAAACTCCATGTGATTGCTCCAAATAGTGGTATCACTGTGTTTAGCGGCAACGCTTCGAATTATAGTTTTATAGAACTAGGGCGGACGGTACAGGAAGGGGTTTTAGGAGTTGTACACAGCGCAGAGGCATATTCATCCATTTCAGCAGTCGGGGATTTTGTCATAAGAGGGACTACTGGATCATTAATACTTGCTACACCAAATGCAGCAGGTGCTATCAAATTTACAACAGGAGCTTCTGAAACAGAAAAAATGCGCATATCAAATGAAGGCTATGTCGGTATCGGGACAAATGCGCCGACGAAAGCGCTTGTAGTGTACTCTGCCTCAGCTGTTGCTGCTGTTTTTAACCGCAGTGATGATGGTTCTGTCGTTGCTATACAAAGCGCAGGAGTGACAGAAGGGGCTATCAGCGTGTCCGGAACTACCGTGACGTACGGCCAATTTACCGGATCTCATTCAGGATGGACGGAAGCGCCAATACAGCGAAATTATTTAGTCCGGTTAACGGGCAACAACCGGTATACCCATGATGATCCGAAGAGTGAAATCATGTATGGGATTGAACCAACAGCTGTTGCCAATGATTCACAAGTTTTAGGCTCATATCTTTCGTTGACTGAGCCGTCAGAGCCATTTGGCCCTGAGAATGCACATATGATTGCTGCTGTCGGGAATGGTGATGTCTATGTGGTTGATACAGGAGTGGATGTGAAACCAGGTGATTATCTTATATCTTCTGACGCTCTAGGCCACGCGATGGTTGATCCGGGTACATACCCTCTATCTCATGTGTTTGCGAGAGCAGGGGAAGGCGTTGATTGGGATACAGTGAGTGATACGATACTTGTCGATGGCGTGTGGCGGAAACACAAAGTTATTTCCATTCTTTTTGATGTGTTTGCAATGACAAATCAGTGTATTAATAACAGGTAGTACTATTATTTTATGAAGCATAGATTGTTTCCTCGCGGTTTTACCCTTATCGAGCTTCTTATTGCCATTGTCATCATTGGTATTATTTCCATTCTTGGCATTGCGTCGTTTCAGACTGCACAGAAAAAAAGCAGGGATTTTAATAGGAAGGCGAGTCTTACCGCTGTTGCCAAAGCTTTAGAAAGTTATATGTCTGACAAAGGAGTCTATCCGGATGCTTCAGAAGACGGCAAGATTCTGTGGTGCGGGACGGTTGATAATCCTTCTGTTGCCTGCGGGTGGGGAGAAGCCTTTGTGGACGCAGGGATAGAGGGTGGAAGCGAGGATGCGGTATATATGACAAAGCTACCGGAAGATCCCTCAACCAATCAGACGTTTTTTTATGAAGCGGTAGATATAGATGGCATGCGGAAAGGATATAGACTGTATGCAAGATTGGAAAATGACATGGATTCGGAGTGGGCAGCATATGAGGAGAATTGCAGTGCTGATCCGATGATACCACGGAATTGTACGTATGTGCTGACCAGTGACGTTACTGTGAAACCAACATCATATGTCACACCGACAGTCACGCCAACATCAGAGCCTACCTATCCTCCGGTAGCCACCCCGACGCCTACGACACCGGATGATATAACGCTCACTCCCACATCCGGAACGAAATGCATGCCTGCCGGCAAAGCATGTAGCATAACCGGTCTTGCATGTTGCACTGGTGCGTGTATTGAGGGTATATGTACAGCGGATGTTCTGCCGCCGGACGAATAATCTTTGATAGAGTAAATATTATTACTTAATAGTATGTATATATTTGATAATAAAAAAAAGAGATTACACGGTTTTTCGCTTGCCGAACTTCTGATAGTGGTTATGATCATCACCCTTCTTGCTTTGGTGTTGTTGATGGGATATCAAGCGCAAGTGGCAAAAGCGCATGATGTGACCCGTAAAGACCATTTCCGGTCATATAAAATCATGTTTGAGGATTATTACAGCGATCATGCATGTTATCCGACACAAGCTGAGTGGGATGCATGTACATGCGGAGGGTCCTGTTTTTCTCCGTATCTGAGAGAGTTTTTCTGTGATCCTGTGTCGAAGCAGAAATATTATTATTATCCATTTACCGATGCAGATGGAAATAGCGAGCCTTGCCGCGGATATCGGTTGTATACAAAATTGAATACAAAAATAGATCCGGATATTCCGCTTGTGGGATGCAGTTGGATGCGTGGTTGCGGTAATGACGTACCGCTTTCGACGTATAATTGGGGAATGTCCATGGGAGGACCGTTGACCGCGGCTGATTTCAATCCTGAGCCCACCGGAACGCCCGGTCCAACCGCAACTCCCACACCGACATCTATCTATGGTCCTGGATGTCAAACTGCCACCGGTCCGCATGCCTGCAATACCGGAGGTACATGTAATGGTTATAATGAAGCAGATTTTTCCAATGGTAGGTGTTCCGTGGGTTTTAAAGACGCACAGTGTTGTATAGATAGTGGATGCCCCGCGAGTATACGATGTGCG
Organism: Thermoplasmatota archaeon; assembly: GCA_041650455.1. Taxonomy (GTDB): domain Archaea; phylum Thermoplasmatota; class E2; order DHVEG-1; family DHVEG-1; genus SM1-50. The sequence goes on from JBAZLE010000130.1 coordinate 5,062, forward strand.
TGGTAATATACTTGGCTTATGAAAAAAAATACCGGTTTTACGCTTATCGAGCTTCTTATGGTTATCGCACTTCTTGCGGTATTGTCAATTCTCGGATTTCCGATGTTTCAGGGTTCACAGAAACGAAGTAGGGACAGCAGACGGAAAACCGATCTTCAGCAGATTACCAAAGCACTTGAAATGTATGCAAATGATACGGGTTCGTATCCGTCTTCATCAGGGGGGAAAATTGTCGGATGTACCGGTACACTTGCGACATCATGTAGCTGGGGAAGCGCATGGGTACGAAATACCACCTATATGCAGAAACTCCCGAAAGACCCGTCGTCAGGCGTATCATATTGTTATGAAAAGGCATCAAAATATTACAAACTCTATGCAAAAATTGAACGGACTGACGATCCTGATTACGATGAAAAATTATCCTGTGGAGGTGCTCCCTATACGTATGTTTTACTGAGTCCGAATATTACGCCGACACCGAAGCCATAGAAGATGATTTACGAAGTATGAAGTATGATGTACGATAGAATTATATGAAAAAACAGGGGTTTACGCTTATCGAGCTTTTGGTAGCCATTGCCATCATGGCGGTTATCATGGCACTGGCATTTCCGAATTATTTAAGTGCCAGAGAACGCGCCCGGGATACGAAGCTGAAAGCTGAGATGAAT
>JBAZLE010000131.1:0-5722 GCA_041650455.1 Thermoplasmatota archaeon
GCTTGAGCGTCGTTGTTGGTATCCTTCTGGGTTGTTCCCTGTCCCTTCATTTTTTCTCCTCAAAACCGTACCGTTTGCTTCCGTCGCTTCTCCTGCTTGGTTTTTTTTGGTTCTCACAAAGTATGTTGTTTGTCGCCTGCATGCTGCCGGTTGCATTCCTGCATTGTCTCTGGAGTCTGTCTCATTCGTTGGACTCCTATCGCTTTGCGAAGCGCAAGAAACGGTCCAGCGGTCTGACGCAGGTTCAGCCGCGGGGGATACTGCTTGCGTTGTTTGTCCGTGAGGTGACCGGGATCTGGCGGGAACGGTTATATTTCAGTTTTATCGCGATGTCTATTGGTACGGCGTTGGGGACAGGCTACCTTTTTTTGTATGGGACTGACTTGTTAATCCCTGCGCAGATTCAGAGGTATCTGAGTGGGTTCCTCCCATCTCTTTTTGTGTTTTTAGGATGCTACGTCGTCATTATGTACGCAGCAGTCTTTCCTGCGCTGAACCTGTTTTTGACCGAGGAAAAAACCATGTGGATCCTTCGAAGTCTGCCCGTGTCGAACCACCATATCATCTATGGGAAAACGCTTGCTCTGTCGCTATCGTTTCTTACCACCCTTCCGTTTCTTGCGTTCATCCCTCTCTTTCTTGGGGTGGACGATCTGCTGTTTTTGTTCTGGTTCCTTGGTTTTTCTTTCTTAGCCGCAATCATCATCGCGCTTCCGTTGGGGGTGAAATATGTGGGGAAAAAATCTGATATCCTGCTGTTGTATAGTGTGGCGATGATCCTGTTTGTCGTGTTGAGTGTTGTGGGTGCTGGAGTGAATCTTCTCCGGAGTTACTCTCCTGTTTCGATCCTGCCCCTGTGTCTTTTGTTGATTTGTTTGGAGCTTGCGTTGTTGTTTTTGTCCTTAAAACTCTCTACGTATTTGCTTTCGTTTTCTGTTCGGAACCCTTTCAAATCCTCGCTCTAAAAAAAGGATGCACGAGGTTCATTTTCCATATTCCCTCTTGAGTCCATTTCTTGAAGTTTTAACCAGAATGATGATGACATCACGGCAAGCTTCAGGTTCTTTTCAAAGGTAAGCCTTAATCCATGATCCTGATGTTTCAAGGATATGTTTTTAAGGACGAAATCGTTACAAAATAAAATTTTCGATGAAGTGAGGAGTGAGAGGACCATGCCTGTGGTGAAATTGTTTAACGGAGAAGAATTTGTCGGGACGATTATTGAAGAACGGAATTCAGAGTTGGTTATCGAAGATAGCTTAAAACCGAAACGAGTGATCCCGAAGAGAGAGATCTTTTCTATCGATTTTTAACCGTCGTGATCCGAACAAACACCACTGCCCTCCCTTGGATTCTTCCAAGGTGAGCTTTCCAGAACCGAGAAATCTGATGGCATACCCGGTAGCATAAACTTTATTAACCATCTGTCCATTTGTTTGTATCGTGGGGTCTGGACTATTCAGTTTTACGGGAGTGCTTTCGTTCCATCTTCTCCTCGCACCTCACAGACCCCACAGGCATTCACAACATACCGTGTCCATCCTTGATGAATCATTTTGAAAAAAAGGTCTGATTTTGTAGGGTTTGGAAACAACAACCGAACTGTACACCTCTCCTTATTTTATACTTAAGAGGTTCAACCCGGTTTCCTCATCACGTTCTCTGGTGATTGTCCCCTCGATGATCTCAATGATCCCCTCGAATGTCGCACTGATCACTGCGTTGGTGAGATGACCGCCAAGTGCCTTATGCTCGATATTGCAGAGGGTGATATGGAGATGAAGGGACACCTCACCATTCATCGAGGTGATGTTCCCGATCAAGGAGGTGATCTCATGGTCCCCGGTGAACTCCTTCGACTGATATTTTTTGGTTTTGGTGTTCATCAGACCAACCGTGACTTTGTCCGTTGCCCCAATCCCTATGATGGACCCGAGTTTGATATCAAGCTTTTTACAGAGGGTTTTAAGACTCTCGACGAGTTCTTCTCCTTTATCGATGCGGACGATGACTCTATTATGAAATTGTTTGTAATTCATACAGAACACCTCATCAGTCGATTCTATTTAAAGGTTTATCGCCTCGCTCATAAAAACAGGGATAATGAAAGGGAGAGATTGATGATTCAACAAGATACGATACCGCTCCGTGCCGATAAAACAAGACCCTTGTTCGAAACGAATGGAACCATCCACCAGCGTACTTTTGTTGTGTTATTTTTTTTAAGAAAGAGAATATATTTTTAAATACTGTTACGATATCCTTGTCCAAGAGAGGAGATGTGGGAGATGACAAAGATAAATATTATGTATGAATTTGACATTGAGGATTTCTGTGATGAGTGACGGACGCAATATAGATGCTGTTGGAGGACAGAAGTGAAATGAAAAAATATATTATCATCAACATTGGGATGCTGCTTCTTGGGATCGCAATCCTGATTCTGTTCCAAAATGACGCAGATCTTCTCCATGCATTTTTTAAATTCATCGGATTATGTCTGACTTTGATTAGCACCTTTCTCATCATCTGTTATTTCTTTGGTATCACCCTCAATAGACTCGAATGACACTGTTGGAGCAGGACGAATCACCGCCTTTTTCCTGTTACTTATTAACTGTAAGGAGCTTTCCGGGGATAGGTTTTTATAGCTGGTCCTCCATTATTTTTCTTGGGAGTCTGGCTATTTTTTCGTAAAGAAGAGATTCTTTACCTCCCAGACTTAACCAGACTCCCATTTTTATCAAAGACGATGCTGTCTTGATGATATTTATCTACGAGGGAAACGGGGAAAAACGATGACGTGGTATCCGTCTCTGTTGGATTGGAAGAGAGAACGACCGATCCTCAGGGTCGCAGGAAATTTGTCAGTTGATAAGAAACATCGATGAAAAAACGGGATGGGAGGTTTTTTATAATATCTCTGTATTGTTCCGTACCATTGGGAGGCATGATTCATGCTACAAGGAAAAGTCATCATCGATTTCGAATATGATGAAGAAAAAGAGGAATGCCGCTGGGATTTGAAACAAGAAGGGAAAGACACATTAAGTAACGAAGACGTAGTCCACTTACTACAACATTGTATCGCCGAGTTCATGACCGAATAGGAAAACAACCGGTATTCAATCACGGTGCAGATGTTGCGTTATTCTCTGAGGGTGATAGTCACTTTTGGGTACCAATTATACACGCCACCAAAGTTCGTTGACGCACTCACGGTCTCCCAGGTAAGCTTCGCATACCCCGAGAAGACCTGGGTGTACCGATGGTTTTCGTCTTTGAGATTCGCGGTACATTCAATAAAAGCTCCGGGCGTGAGTTCAAAATTACCGGTTGCTTGAGCGAGTCCGTTTTGCATGATTCGCTCAAAGATGAGCCGATCCCGTCCGTTTTTTAAAATTTCGACCGTTATGGTGAGACCATCAGTGTTTTTCTCGATAAGGGTATTGTCTGTGTCTAAAAAAAGTATGTTGACAGCGACCATAACATTGACCGAGATGGGATCTGTTTGTGTGATCAGTTGATCACAGCCACCGAGCCCTGTTGCTACCAGCAAAAAGCCAATTCCGATGATGGCGGCTTTGTTTCGCATGTCTTTCCCTCGTCAGAGACGATAGCATGTGGTTCTTTAAAAACACATGTGATACAGACCAGAATCATGGTTCGAGTTCAGCAATGATCACGATGGAGAAAGGTGGGTCTTTCAAATTCAACAAACGGAAAAAAAACCTTATGTTTTTGGTTGATTGTCGGAAAAAGCGTACCATGGATTTTATATTCTTTCGTTTTCTTCTTTGTTGTGATAGGGGAGTGAGAAGATTACGTCGCATAAGGACATCGGTTTGTTTTTCCTGTGGTGTGTAATTATTTTTCAGTTTTCTCCTCCATCGAAAGCCCAAATGGTATGGCAGCATGATTTCATACATCTCTCCATTACATATCCTTTTTGATGCTGCCATACTCTTTTCTTCATCCGTGTTGCATCGCCCTGATTCTCCCATACGGTAGTACTATCAAAAACTCTCGTTTTCTCAGATGGGAGATAGGTGTCAGATTGAGGCAATGGTGTGGTTGTTTTAGGTGTACAGCGAGCTGATTGATGAAATAAAGGAGGTAAGACAAAGCACGGATGTTATCATGTACACTCCAATCACGATCATGCCGACTCGTACGTATCTGTCCATATCATCATTGGCGATTCCCCCACCGATGAGAAAGACCCCAGTAATGAAGAAACCCAGGGAATTGAGGGTTTCGGCTGCTCGAAAACCAGTTAGGTCTGTGCTGAATGTCATGACGATCGCCCCGATCCATATGAACAGCAGGCCGAAGAGGATCGCCGCGATGATCAGATTTTTTGAGAACAGGAATCGAAACACCTGATGAATCGGTTCTCGTTCTGAATGTTGTTTTTTATCAACTTTTGCTCCACAGCTTAAACAAAACTTGGCGTTCGGTGGTATTTCAGCTCCACATTTACTACAGTTCCCATTTTCCATTATTGTACCTCACCAAGGTGTGGTAACACCTTAGCCGTATAATAGGTTTTGTGAATGATCATAAAAGAAGATTCAGAGAAGAGACGACACTCTACATGATAGCAGCTAAAGGAAATCAAGGAATTCTTTTATATTGGGATTCTTTAGGCCTCGTTTGCGAACGGGAAACAGGGTCTCTAAGAGGAGATATTCTTCAAGATATGCTCCGAGTTTTTTTTGGAGTTCCTGGATAAATTTTTTGGCGATAATCAGGTCAGAGGCTTGAAAGGTGACCACCGCGTTATATCTTCCATGGGTATAATAGATGTCCTCAACTTTGATTTCTCCAGGAAGGTATGTTTCAACTTTTTCGAAGATAACTTTTTTTTTGAACGTAGGCTCAAATGGCAACGTGCTTCGTTTCACCAGGAGAACGAAATGTCTGAGGCCTTTGACGGTTTCATTTTCAATTCCAACGTACCCCCAGATTATCTTATTTTCCTCAAAATGTTTCACGATCCGCCAGACTTTCTGTCGAGAAAAACCGCAGGTTTTTGCGATCTCATCGATGCTTTCCTTTCCATTTTTTTCCAAAGCGTCGAGCACTTTTTTTTCGTCATCAGTGATAATCTCAGTGTTGTTTTTCATTAGGGTTCTTTCCAGTAATTTTTTTTCTGTAAGAAGGACTACTTTAGGAGATATTCTCTGGTTCTTTAAATATCCTACGGATGCGGGTAGTTCTGTTCTAGCTCTTTAATAAAACACTAGATTGTCGGTTGTTCATTGAACAGAGGAAGTCCCCGGTAACCTTTTAATACAAAACACTATTCTCATTCGCTACAAACTATCTCATGATGCCGTCCTAGCTCAGTTGGTAGAGCACTCGGCTGTTAACCGAGCGGTCGCCGGTCCGAGTCCGGCGGACGGCGCCTCTATTTTTGTTACACTTGTAGGGTTTTCTATCTGTTGGACGATACGTTTTAGGATCCATTCGTGAACAACAAAACCACAAAAAATGATATTCTTATATACCTTGAGCAATCAAGTATTGACACAGTCATAGTATTTATTTCAACGTCGTTTAAGTTGTTTGTTTTCTGTTTCAAGTTGCTGCAGAGCCTGTCTGAGTAATACCTAGATTCTCGATGAAAATCGCTATCTATATCTCACAGATAGCAGATACCCATCTCGTAGGTGAAGAGATGGGTAAAAAATATCGTTATTATGACCCTAAACAAATA
>JBAZLE010000132.1:0-5722 GCA_041650455.1 Thermoplasmatota archaeon
CACCCGCAACCCTTGTTGTTCTAGAGTGAGAAACGTCTCTTTATTGGTGAACGCAGTGACGATTGCCCCCTGAGAGTTACAGGTGAGAAGTGAGCCGATGATCGTCGAATCAGCAATACTCAGCTCAACAATCTTTACACCAAGGACCTTGCCGATTACCTGTTTGGTCTTCTTCGGTAAACTGTGTTGGAGAAAAACAACAGAATCATTGGTTCGACAGTAGATGCCGACATTGGGATTTTCATTGAAATCCATGAGTTCAAGGTGGGATATTTTTTCACTACTCCTGTTTTTCTGGCTATTTTCTTAGAGTATATAAAATTAACCGGTTATCTTTGGTAACATCGTTTTATTGGAAAGTCAGTGAAACATTCCATTGATTGTTCATTAATATTCCAATGAAATTCGATTTTTATTGGAAAGAAAAGAGAAAAAGAGAGGAAAGGACTCCTCTATTTCACCAGTGAGAGGATGATGAATTGTGTTCCTTCCACGGTCTTTTCTTCATGAATCACTCTTGCAGAAATTGAGATAGCACCGAACCCAAACAAAATACCTGTTCGAACGGTGTTTGATTTCCCTATTAAAATATCGACCGTTCCGTCCACTGTTTTATTGATCCGCCCGAGTTTTCCCCCTTCGACATGAACCTGCCAGTAGACATCGGTTGCGTTAACGGTCCCGATATTTGTGATTTTTAATTTGACTCCAAGCCCGCCCTTGATTTCGAATTCTACATCGTAGGTTGCATATTGCGATTCGAACATGTAGACTGACCCAGAGTGACTTCCAAGGTCATCATCAAAGGGCGAACCAATCGCAGCGTTTTCGCCGGAAATGGAAACAGATCGACCGAAGTGGTTAAAGGATCCTCCCCCGTCTGAGGCATTCAACTTTGCTTCCTCCGGCCAGGTTGTTCCGGAACGGAGAAAAATATACGCTGCTTCAGATTGAGGTGCTCCTATTAATGCGTAGTCTCCATCTTGAGAAATTGAGGAGCCAAAATACCCTGAGTTGGTTGAAGCTTTGAGTTTTTGTTGCTGAGACCAGGTGGTGCCCTCGCGGATGAACACGTATGCAGACCCAGAATCGACTCCATTATCATCATCTCTTGGTGATCCGATGATTCCGGTGTTTCCAGAAAGAGAAACCGCTTCACCAAAATAGTCTCCAGTTGTACCATCGTTGGCGAGCAACTTTGCTTGCTGAGACCAAGTTTGACCGTCTCGGATGAACACATACGCTGATCCAGAATCCTCCCCTTTTTCATCATCTTGGAAGGCGCCAATGAGTGCAGTATCGTCATCGATAGAAACAGATCGACCAAAACCGTCCTTTGTCGTACCGTCTAGGGCAAACAGTTTTGCTTCTAGCTTCCAGTCAGTAGTACGAGTAAACACGTAGGCTGCCCCTCCGATATCAGCATCCGGGGCCCCGATAATTCCGATGTCCCCAGATACAGAAACAGAATAACCAAAGTGATCCTCAGATGTCCCATCAGAGGCAAGGATCTTCTGTTGTTGTCTCCAAGAGCCTTGAAAGAAAATGAAGACATATACAGCCCCAGAATCTTTTCCGTTGTCATCATCCATTGGTGCTCCGATGAACGCATAGTCACCGTCAAGATACACAGAATAGCCGAATGCATCCTCTGCTTCGTAATCAGACGCATAGAGTTTTTCTTGTTGTATCCATGCGGTTCCGTTACTGTTGAACACGTATACCGAACCGGCATTGCTGCCTTTATCATCATCAGAGGAAGCTCCAATGAGAAGAGTGTCACCCGCTAGAGCAATGGAAACACCAAAGAGATCATCGGTTGAGCCATCGGATGCAAGTAATTTTTGCATTTCATTCCAACCGACGGTTTCACATGGTTGATCAATATGATACGGTATCGTCGAGACTCGCATCGTATCGTTCAAAGATTGAACTGCGGGAACCGCAGTGGTGATTAATAGCATACAGACTAATACTCCGATTATCTTTTTTTCCATGGTTTATTATCCCCCATTCTATAACAAGTGAAGAATTAATATAAAGGCCATTGATTTAAATGTTTCGTCAAAGTATATTTCAGAATAGATGTAGCAATGATTTCATAGTCTAATTACAAATCAGCCAATTATCTATTTATTGGATGAATGTTTGTAAAGAAAACAAGAAATGTTGGTCAATCAAGTCAATTTTTTTCCATGAGATGACAGCGAATTCTAAACGAGGATGCGATATCGTTTAAGGGATATTTGGCTATCAAAGCTGATTTTCCATAAAAAATACCGGAATTCGAATTTTTTTTCGTGTTTTTACTGACTAATTGTCAGAAAATCATATGAAACGCTGAAGTCAACTTTACTCAAGAAAAGAGGAGTAAACTGTTAACGTCAGATACGAAAGGTAATAGTAACATCCAGCTGTAAGAATCGAAGATACTTATTCCTTTGTTTTCTTTTTTTTCGATGAGGCGGTTCTTTTACTGCTTTTTTTTCCAGTCTGTTCTTTCGGAGTTGCCTTTGGTTTTTTCGCTGTTTTTTTTGGTTTTGCTGTTGCTTTTTTCTCAGTGTCCTTTCCAGATGCTTCTTCTTTGGTTTGGGGAAGTTTTTCTTTCTTTTCCGGAATCTTTTCTTCTCCTTCTTTTGGGGCTTTTTCCTTCTTTTTCTTAATCTTCACTTCACCGTCACCAGTTGGAGTGATTTCATATCCTTCTGCCCCGGATACTTCCTCTTCGGCTTTCTCTTCCTCACGTCTGAGAATCGGGGTTTTCTTTTCTTTCTCTTCTTTGAGGAATTCCCGTCGTGATTTCTTTTCCCCAAGCTCCGGCAAGGTTGCCTCGACGACGCCATCTTCGAATTTCACGGCACGCACACGGATTTTACTGGGAACCCAGTATTTCCCGTGTGCCCAGAGCTGTGTGTTTAAAGAACTATCTATCCAGACGTTTTTCTGGTCAACCTTCATATGTTTCATGAGAAAATGACGGATGTCATCGACCGCTCTGGGAACCGCCCGAGAGGTGGGACCGATTTTCGCCCGTCTGAGTGGTATTACGTAAATTCTTTCGAGTTCCTTTCCGGTATCTTTCTCAGCCATATGTATCAACCTATCTTGAGTTTATTTCTCCGCCAGTTGCGTGTTTTCGGATGTCGAGTAAACCGTCGGTTCGTGCGAATCATGACCCATGCGGGCACCCGTCGATTGCTTTTGGTGGCTCTGGATAAGCGAAATTTTCTTCCAAGCGATTTGTGACTGGACATTTATATCCCTCTTCTACGAATGGTGATATCACGTTTCTTCGGGAGTATCTTTGAGAGTAACTCCCGTAACTGTTCATCATTTATTTTATTTTTGAGTCGACCAGATTGGGCGAGCATGATAAGCTGGTTTTCCAGATTTTCTGCAAGTTCTGGACGTGCGGCTTTTATCCGTCCAAGCCGTTCACGGGCATCGTCTGTGAGGATTGCCCGCAGAACCATTTTTTTCTGTTCTTCATATTCTTTCTGCTGCGCTTCCTCGAATTCTTCCTGTTGGAAGGCTGCCTGCTGCTGCTGCTGTTGAAGGTCACGCAATTTTTTCTTCCTGATAGCTTCTATATCATCCATAGTGGTTTTAAAACCTCAAGACGAACCTATTGCGAGTTCCCTATTTAATATTTTTTCAATTCAGGATAAATCTCAATGAGTGATTGTTTCACTTCAAAGGAGGTATTGTCCAGAAACTTCACTCCCTTGGGGGTGAGGAGACGGCCTTTGCCTTTCATCTTCGTCACATACCCTGCGGTCTCTAATTGTTGCAGGGCATGACGGACAATCGCACCACTACCAGCTTCTGCTTTATTGGGTTTTGAACCACGATTCCGTTTCCCACCATATTCTGCCCTGATTCGTTCGATACCCATGTTCTTATGAACATATAACTTTCGAAGAATCGACGCGCATCGCGTATGCCACCAATCCATGGTCTCTGGTGGATTTTCTTTGCAGACACCGGTGCGAACATACCTGCTCCACTCTGGTGGAACAATCGCAGATTCATTTTGTAACTTTTTTGATAACGCAGAGATTAGTTCTTTTGCAGGAACGTCATATGCAGTTGTCATAGGAACACGCTTCCTTTCTCGTGAAAGTGGGTAACCGTAATTATCATATCTTATATAAGCATATTGGATGGGAAAATGCGAGGTGTCTCCTTTGAAAGAGCCTGAGATGCACCTTACGAGTGATGAACCACGGTAGGGTGCCTATGTAAGGGCATTCGATAAAATTTTTTACATCGTGTGCAATACGAGATGATCATGCCATGGTGGATACGGACTCGACAGGTCAACGAGGGAACGTGATAACAATAGCAGTGTTTACAAAATCTCCATGTATATTCGACAGGGATAGGAACAAGATATTTCATGGACATCTTCCGAGCAAGCATCACGTATCGGTCAGAGCGGAAAAGCTCTCCTTCCAGAGCGCAGGTTTCTGCAAGAGAAAAAAGATAGCGAATCCGATGACGTGCGATAGTCCTGTACACCTGTTTTTTCCTATTATTTTTTCGTGACATTCTCCCCCGAATAAAACTGACGGGCTATAAAAGACTTCTGTACAAGAAAAGATAGCGTAAAAAAGCAAAAAAAGAAAAAGAAAAAATGAAGAAAGAAGTACAGTTACTTCTTCTTCAAGTATGGAAGACCTGTTCTTTTATTGACCCCAACGGCGTACCCGTTTGGTAAATCACAGGTGGTCCCACTTTTTGGTGATCTTTTGCTGAAGAAATAAATCGTTTGGTTTCTTCCGCCTTTAAGCTTCACGTTTCTTGTGTATAAGGTCCAACCCTCGTGCTTGTATGTCATAATACACCTCCTGCTAGGAATACGTCTCCTGTAATTTAAATCTTTCTTTATTTTCCTCCTGGTACCCTGATAGCACGTGCGAGGGTAACATAGAAAAGAAAGGTAGGATATCGGAAACAAATACCAAATAAAAAAAAGAGCCGGTAGTTGTCGCCCACATAAACGAATCACCTAGGTGTTTTAAACGTTTTCGAAATTTATCGAATCAAGGAATAACATTTTTGAATCTTTCGACTATGAAGGAATATGAAAAAAATGTCTACCGGCAGTCTTGTCTTTGTCGGTCTTGGGTTGTACGATGAGACAGATGTCTCATTAAAGGGGCTAGAGGAACTCAAACGATGCGATATCGTGTTTGCTGAGTTCTATACGACAAAACTTGGAGGGTTCAATAAAGAATATTTTGAAAAACTCACCGGAAAAAACATCAACATACTCTCACGCGAAGAAACCGAAAAAGGAGATACCATCCTTGAGGCTGCCGCAACGCACTCTGTCGTCTTTCTCACAGGTGGTGATCCCATGATTGCCACGACCCATGTCGATTTACGACTTCGTGCGATAAAAGAAGGGATTAGCACCAAGATTATTCATAGCAGTAGCATCGCGACCGCGGTCCCCGGACTGCTTGGACTACAAAACTACAAGTTCGGGAGGACCACTACGCTTGCTTTTGCTGAAAAAGAGTATTTTCCGACAAGCCCCTATGAAGTGATATTCACCAATAAAAAAATGGGATTGCATTCGCTCATCCTGCTGGATATTCAAGCAGAAAAAAACCGGTATATGACCGCAAACGAAGGATTTGAAATACTCCTTAAGATGGAGGACAAACTCAAAAAACGACTCCTCACGAATGACACGATCGCTTGTGTCGTCGCA
>JBAZLE010000133.1:0-5671 GCA_041650455.1 Thermoplasmatota archaeon
TAATCCTTCGGTGGGTTTTCCATGAAGTCATCCTGTTCGATGTACAAGGTCCGTGAAAAGGGGATCTTCCGGGTCCCCATCGAGGGGTCTTCAGGGTTATTCACCGCCTCCAGCTCCTCAGTCTGATGCTCAGGATAGTTCTCAAGGACCACTTTGAGTGGTCGGAGAACCCCCATGAACCGTGGTGAGGTCTTGTTCAGATCCTCCCGGATATTATGTTCCAGGAACTCGAAATCCACGATGCTGTTGAATTTCGCCACACCAATCCGTTTACAGAACGTCCGGATGGCAGACGGGGAGTACCCGCGACGACGCATCCCGCTGATGGTCGGCAGGCGAGGATCATCCCAGCCACAGACATAGTTCCCCTCCACCAGCTGCAGCAACAAACGTTTACTCATCACGGTAAACGTGAGGTTCAACCGAGCAAACTCAATCTGCTGCGGATGATACACCCCGAGTGCCTCAAGGAACCAATCATACAGCGGCCGATGGTTCTCAAACTCAAGGGTACAAATCGAATGGGTGATGCCTTCAATGGAATCCTCCAGACCATGTGCCCAGTCATACATCGGGTAGATACACCAGGTATCACCGGTCCGATGATGGCTCGCATGCAGAATCCGGTACATCACGGGATCCCGCATGTTCAGGTTCGGATGGGCCATGTCGATTTTCGCACGCAGGACCTTTTGACCATCGGGGAACTCCCCTGCTTTCATCCGCTGGAACAGGTCAAGGTTCTCCTCGATAGGTCGATCGCGATACGGGCTGTTCTTCCCTGGTTGCGTCAGCGTCCCTCGATATTCGGTGATTTTGTCCGCGGGGAGATCATCCACATAGGCGTTTCCTGCCTTGACTAACTGCAGGGCGTACTCGTACATCTGAGGGAAATAATCTGAGGCGAAAAACAAGCGGTCCTCCCAGTCGAACCCAAGCCATCGAACATTATCGATGATGGACTGGACATACTCCTCTTCTTCCTTGGCGGGGTTCGTGTCGTCAAACCGGAGGTTGCACAGACCGTGGTAGTCCTCTGCGATGCCGAAGTTCAGACAGATGGATTTCGCATGACCGATGTGCAGGTACCCGTTTGGCTCCGGGGGGAACCGGGTATGGACGCGGCCGTTGTATTTGTTTGTCTTTAAATCATTATCGATGATTTCCCGAATAAAATCCTTTGTGGTCTGCTCCGTCGATTGCATGATCCTCACGCTCGAATGACAGCCCCGACCAGATTCGAACTGGTGTCTAGAGATCCAGAGTCTCTTGTGCTAACCGCTGCACTACGGGGCTATGACCTTTGTTTATCGAACCTGAAGTGAAAATGTTGATATATAATTTTTCATCTTTCCGACTGTTCCGAAGAACATGATCCGGGGGTTTCTTTTTCTTTGTTTTGAAAAAAAACTAGACAAATTGTTGATGAGTAAAAAAACCGCTCCATATCACCGATGAGAAAGGGGAAGGGGTGAAGGGAGAGAGAAGGTATTAAGAGGCTGACATCGAAGACATATCAAAAAAAGAGGCTTGCATGATCTTTTTCAAAGAGCAATAGGGGAGAGGAAATAGGCATGTGATCGCGGGTGATACGCCATCTCCTCGTGCTGCAAGCGTTGATGCCGCCTCTGGAAGTTTGATAAGGAGGCTTTCTCCATGTTCCTTCACCACGAGTGTCGTTCTAATGACTGAATCCTGAGTATGTTTGATTTTCTTGTTTGTGTCTTTGGTAACGGTCCTCTCAGCAGGTTTGTTGAAGAACATCCCTGTGAGGTGGTCGAGAGAGTGGGTGCGCATAGTGATTCTAGCCTTTTTGTCTTTTCTTCTATGAATGATATGAGGTGCTGAAGATTTATAAAATTATTCTTTATTTTTTGTTCTAAACAATAAGAATGATTGTATCAAAACAATGATTCGACCAAAAAATCATTTCATCCTATTTACATGATGAGCAGATGGTGTTTCCCCTTGATCTTCTGTTTTCATGGGGTATATTCACACTTTAAAAGAAGAAAACGAATGACGTCCCATCAGGGGACATCTTTCTTTTTTCAGCAGATGGAAAAAAGAAAATGTTTTTTTTAACTGCAATGAAAGAAACGGCGTCATTCAGCGGTTCTGTTGCACACTTTTTCTTAAGAACAATAAAATTCATCGTACAAAATTATAAATACAGAAGGAAGATAGTATATCATTAAGGAAAAAAAATAAGGGGAAAAACAAATATGAAGACTACCATATGGTTGAAACTCTGTATTTTGTCGATGACCGCCGTTTTGATCATCGCACCCGCTAGTGTTCTTGGTTCTGGGACTATACCAACAACAGAATCTGTCTCATCTGTAACCCAAACATCGTCAAGTATTCCTTTGTTCGATCCTCCGAGTTCTTTTGATTTACGAAACGTCAATGGAACCAACTACGTCACCGGTGTGCGGAACCAAGGCTCGTACGGTACGTGCTGGGCACATGGTGTCATGGCTTCCATGGAAGGAAATTTATACATGACAGGAAATTGGGCGGCAGCAGGAGAACAAGGGGAACCAAGCCTCTCAGAGGCACATCTTGACTGGTGGAATGGGTTTAACACATTCAATAACGATGATTTCCCAGGCAGTGGCCTCCAAGTGCATAACGGGGGGGATTACCTGATCGCCTCAGCCTACCTCACCCGCGGTGAAGGTGCGGTTCGAGAAATCGATGCACCCTACCAAAACCTCGAGACCGCTCCACCTCGATACACCCCGACCTATCATTACTTTTACCCCTATGAGATTGAATGGTTCGTTGCAGGCTCCGATCTAAGCAACATCAACACGATAAAGGAAAAGATCATGACGGAGGGGGTCATGGGGACCTGCATGTATTATAGCAGCAGCTTTATCCATAATTATGGGAGTTACTATGCCCATTACCAGCCACCAACCTCCACGCAGGAACCAAACCATGCGATTGCGATTGTCGGCTGGAATGACGCCAAAGTCACCCAAGCCCCATACCCTGGCGCCTGGTTATGTAAAAACAGCTGGGGTAACTGGGGACCAGAGAATGGTTATTTATGGATATCGTACTATGATAAACATAGCTGCCAGCACCCGGAGATGGGGGCGATTTCCTACCAGGATGTTGAATCCAAACCCTATAATATTACCCATTTTCATGACTACCATGGGTGGCGCGATGAGCTGCCTGGAATCACCGAGGCGTTCAACGCGTTTGTCACCGACGATGCCGAAGGCCTGCAGGCAGTCAGTTTCTACACTGCTGCAGAAAACATCGACTATGAGGTGAAGGTGTACGATCGTTTCGAAGACGGGGCGCTGCTGGACGAACGGGCGAGCATGATAGGGTCCATCCAGTACATTGGCTATCATACGATACCTCTCTCCACTCCAATTGGATTTTCCGCAGATGACGACTTCTATGTCTATGTGAAACTGTCGTCCGGTGGGCAACCCATTGACCGGACCTCTGATGTCCCCGTGTTGTTAGGAGGAGGGAGTCGCACGATCGTGAAATCCGCGGCCAACCCCGGGGAGAGTTACTACCGGAGCGGGTCTTCCTGGGTTGATCTTTACGACCATCAGTTCACCGACCCAACCTGGGATCATACCGCGAACCTCTGCATCAAAGCATTCGCCACCGAGGGATGGATCCCTCCAGCGATTCCTGATTTAGAGTGCGAAGGTAGCCTGAGCTGGACCAAGGTCAAAGCTGGCGCGACGGTCACCGGGGAATTCACCGTGCAGAACCTCGGAGAACCCACCTCGGAGTTGGACTGGGTGATCAGCGAATGGCCCGCGTGGGGCGAATGGACCTTCGCTCCGACGAGTGGCACAAGTCTGACCCCGGAAGCAGGCACAGTAACAGTACTTGTTCGGGTCAAGGCTCCCTTAGAAAAAAACGAGTTTTCGGGAACCATCAAGATTGTCAACCAGGACAATGAGAGTGATTACGAGATTCTCCAAGTGTATATGAAAACACCCGTGGAACGATTCTCCCTTTCGTCTCCGATCTTCAACCTCTTGTGCCGCCTGCTTCAGCGGTTCCCCTCGTTGTACCAGATGATGCGGTTGCTGTCTTAACCGCTCATCAGTTTTTTCTTTTTTTTCTGAGAATATCGAGAGGACTCCTGGGAAACCTGATCTCAGTAGTGTCTAGTTGAACAATAGGAGGTGGAGTCTTCCGGGAACGATGTTTTATATAGTAAATATACAATAATAGTATCATATTTAATAAGGGGCGTAGATTATGAAAAAAGGAATAAGTATCCTCATTGTAGGAATTTTTCTCATAAGCGGGTTTGGCACAGTTGCGACAAATGTAAACGACACTGAAACACGTTCAATGCAGACCAGGACAGAAACAGTATCGGTGGATGTCTCATCAATAAACGTGGTGGACAGCACAAATGACTATCTGTTGGTCCGCCTGGGCGAGCAAGAATCGTATCTATTGAACCCTGGGCAACCCATGGTACCACGTCTGATACAACACTATGAAGTACCCTTCGGGGCGACCAATGTCGAGGTAGAAGTGCAACCGGTAAAAACGACGGAACAGGTGGTAAAGAAACAAATCAGACCAGCACCGTCCCCCGTTCCGTACTCACAAGACCTTCAGACAGTGCAGGCAGCAGAGAAAGACACAAGTGTGTACACCAGCGACGTGCTGTATCCTGATGCCTGGTTTGGGTTTCATTGTGGCTGCGGTCTGAACGCCCAGGGCGATCATGTGACCCATGTCACGGTGAATCTCTTCCCGGTGCGGTATCGACCGGCTAGCGGGGAGCTTCAGGTAGCAGAGGAATTCACCATTGTCCTGCGGTACCAGGAACCAGCGGGGAGTATCTTCCCTGCAAAAAGCACCTATGATCTGGTCATCATCACCCCAAAGAAATTTTCGTCTGAGGTGCAACGGCTCGTAGACCATAAGAACAGCATGGGAATGCAAGCGGTTCTGAAAACAACCGAGGATATCTACGCTGAATACGACGGGGTTGACAAGCCGGAGCAGATAAAATATTTCATTCAGGATGCGCTGGAGACCTGGGGTGTGACGTACGTGCTTCTCTTTGGTGGGTTAAAAAACAATATCCTGGCTAAAGCAAAGGACGATGTGAACCAAGGCTCCAAGGCATGGTATTTGCCGATCCGATATTCGAATTTTCAATGGGACGGTGACGCGTCCTATAATTTCACCAGCGGTGAGCCGGGGTACATCACTGACCTGTATTACGCGGATGTCTACAAGGAAGGCGGTGTGTTTGACAACTGGGATTCCAACGGGAACCAAGTGTTCGCGGAATGGTCGGGGGACGCGTTACGTGATGAGCTGGATTTGTACCCTGACGTCGCGTATGGTCGGCTTGCCTGCAGAAGCAGTCGTGAGGCAAAAAACGTCGTCGATAAGATCATCACCTACGAGAAAGAACAAGCGGACCCCAGCTGGTTTCACAAAATCATTGTGATCTCCGGGGACGGGTTCCTGGACCAAGAGGACTGGAACATTCAGTGGGACACCACGGGTCTGCCCAACGGGCAGTACACCATCTACGCGCAAGCGTTCAACGCTGAAGAGGGCGGTCCGATCGACGAAATCCAGGTCACGCTTGATACGACCGTGGCCTCCAACATCACCTTCAATCATGATGATCATTTGAACCCGGCGT
>JBAZLE010000134.1:0-5661 GCA_041650455.1 Thermoplasmatota archaeon
TGTATGAAGAGGAAACCAAGAATGGTCAGCGTCACCAACGCAGGTAACGCGTAGATGATCTCCGCAAGCGCCATCCCAAACATGTAGATGGACTGGCTGGTGGGGGAGCTGACGATCATATCCTGAAGCTTGAAATCATTCTTCAGATGTGTCAGATCAGCCTGCAGCGCCATGCCCGCAGAGAACATACTCATGATAAACCCACCCATGATGCCCACCCCGATGAGCGCCCCGTTGCTGACAAAGACGATCAACAGCAAAAACGACAGCGGCGAAATAACCGTGTTGACGAGAACGATCGGGTAGTTCTGCATCTCATAGACTGCGTTGACCAGGACCGCGGCCAGCAGTTGACTTTGACGGGTCATATGAGCCCTTCTCCGTCGTGGACAAAATGCAGGAAAATATCCTCCAAGGACACCGGCTCCATCCAGACCTTCTGATGATGGTCATGGAACACCTGCGAAAGGGCTAAGGCCTCATCCTCGGTCGTCAACACCCGGAGCTGTGAGCCCCGATGCAGGATCTCCCCGGAGACGCGTCCTTGAAGAACCCGTTCTGCTTCGACGCTCGCATCACACCGGATGCTGTACGGGTATTTCAGCACCCTCCGCAGCCCATCAAGGCTATCCACCCCCTTCATCCTTCCCTGGTCAAGAATCCCAATCACCGATGCTAGCTCTTCCGCTTCCTCAAGGTAGTGCGTGGTAAGAAAAATGAAATGATCCTGACAGATCTCTTTGAGCAACTTCCAGAACTCCCGTCGGGAGAGCGGGTCAAGCCCGGTCGTCGGCTCATCAAGGAAAATCACGTTCGCCTCAGAAGCAAGGACGGTTGCGACCATCAGCTTTCGTTTCATCCCCCCAGAAAGCAGTCGATTCAAGGTATTCGCCTTCCCCTCAAGCCCCACCAGTGCGAGATAGTCATCCGCCCGCACTTTCGCCGCCCGGTACCCCAGATCCCTCCACAGCAGGTACGACAGAACCGTCTGCCGTGGCGTCATCCATGGGATCGGACGGGCTTCTTGAGGGACGATCGCGATATCTTGACGTAACGCCTTTGCGTCCCGTACGACATCCAATCCGTTGATACAGGCAGATCCACTGCTGGGGAGCAGCTCTGTAGCCAAGATCCGGACCAGCGTGGTTTTCCCCGCCCCATTCCTGCCAATCAGCCCAAATATACCACAATCCGACACCGAAAAACTCACCGCATCTAAGGCTTTCTCTGCCCCATCTTTGTATGTCTTACTGAGATGTTCACAGACCACGCGAGTCATACCAAAGGAAGAGATGCAAATACCCTACATAAGACTTATAGATAAAAAAGAATATATTGAGAACGAGCACTGTTCGAACACGAGTACCTTAGACGTCTATCATCTCAGTATCATCTCCGGGACGACGGGTCAGAAATCATAGGAAATATCTCCCCCTCCTGCATTCAACAAGAAGAACAACCATATTGTCTATTTTTTGAACAAATAAACAAATTTATTTGATTTCATGATAACAATGTTCAAAGAACCCGGGAATAATTTTATAATTATCCTCAATGAATACGTACTAGAACAAAAGAGGTGAAAAGATATGGATACACGAAAAAACGGAGTTTTTAAGGCAAGTGTGATGGTTGGTCTTCTCCTTGCGGTTTGTATGGTTGGGGCTCAAGCAACCACTCCTGAAAACAACATTCTTCCTCTCACCAAGCCAGCAAACAAAGCCTGGACGACCCTGTACTACCTTGATGCGGACTATAGCGGAGGGTATACCGATCCACTCCAACAGATATTCCTTGATGAAATCGCCTCAACATCACAGGTAAATGTCGTCGTACTGCAAGATACCCTTGATGAGCCTGCGTTCATCTATTACATTGATGAAAACCACACCAAGGTGATCCTTGAGGAGCTTGGAGAGGCCAACATGGCAGATCCTCAGGTCCTTCAGGCGTTTCTCACCTATGGAAAACAGCAGTACCCTGCAGAACGATATCTCCTCTGGGTCTATAACCATGGAGGCGCCTGGAAAGGCGCATGCCTTGATGAAACGGACAACGCCATCGCTATGAGCCTGGACAACTTCCAAACAGCGCTCTCAGAAACCGGTGGGGTCGACATCATTTGTTTTCTCGCCTGTCTCATGAGCTCTATCGAAGCAGTCTACGAACTACGCAACGACGTCGACGTCTTTATCGGAAGCGAGGATCTAGCCTATTTCTCATGGTTTGATAACGTCTGCGGTGACACCAATCAGCTGCTCACCGATTCACCAACCCTCTCAAATGAAGTCATCGGCAGCGAAATCGTCCAATTCTTCCAAGAGAACAACAATCCACCCGCCAACAAACTGACGATCAGTGCCTTACGAACAGAGAACATCGCATCATTGGCAACAGCAATCGATGACCTTGTGAGCTATTACACGAAACATTGGCTCCGATCGTATTATTCGATCAAAAACGCCTATAACAACACGTTCCTTCTCTCCAATCTCGAAGGATGGGCACCAGTGTTCGAGGTCTATGACCTTCGGGGATTTATCGAAAATCTGCCGCAAACCACAAAGACAGAAGCAGTACTTGACGCGTTTGATGACGTCCTGATATCTGAAGCCCATGGGACAGACATGGGAGAAACACATGGATTGTCGATATTCTTCCAACCACGAAAATCACCCTACGGGTTGTTCAGAGATTACCGAGATGAAAGCTATGGTCTTGATTTTGCACAAGACACGCTCTGGAATGAATTCCTCTTTCTCTTCATCCTCACAAATATACTCTTGAAAAAATAGAAAAAACAGGTGTAAAAAAAGCTACCTAGACATCTACAAACTCTAACATTATCTACAAGGGCGCAGACACCACAAACCTGACAAAAATCTCTGAGACAGCGACCCTTTATTCAGGATCCATCAAGAAGCAGCCAATCCAGGTTTCACCAGAGAAGAACCAAGCAGAAGTGCTTTCCTTTCATCTCAATCATCCTTTTTTGCGTAAGAAAGAAAAATTGAAGGAATACTCCCAGCTGCGATTATTGAAGGATGTTATGGGTATTGATGTACTCAAAAATCCGTTGATACTGCAGCACACTCCCCGTGCTGTAACAGACCCACGTGCGAGAACTGTATTCTGAAAGGAAGACCACCACCCCATTCAACCCTTTCGCAAACGAAGAATAATAAATCTTAGAAGATTTGAACGTCTTCATCCCACTGTATTCCTCGTGATACGCATAGCCTTCGTGTTCTAACACCTCGGTGTAATACGCAAGCACCTGGTCCATCGACTCACTTGAGACAAAGACTTTATACTTAATTCTCTCAATCCCAGGGATCTCCTGTAATGTTTCCGTCAAATTCTCCATCGTGGGAAACTCAGACCCTGAGGAGTTACCCCCGGACCTCTCGTTCTGGATCGTTTCCCATTCAACCGACGAAACCGGGGGGATGATCCGCTGATCATTGAATAAATACCCAGTCACATGCAACCCTACCAAACACCCAACCGAAAGAAGCACCACAAGACCGACTACATAATATCTTTTTTTCATCATTTACTTCATTAGGACGAAGGTCTATAAATAAATTTTGGCACCATTGAAGGAAACGGAGGGAAAATGAGACGTCGTTTCCTTCAAAACAACAAAGCAGAAATCGTACTATGGTTTTCCGTACAAGTAGTTGCCTTTATTGAAATCCAAATAATTAAAAATGAATGAGATATTCATTTCTACAGGGGAAAAAATGAGGATTGGACACAATCAGGTAAATAAAGTAATGGTTATTCTTATCGCAACACTCTTTCTCTTTACGACATTCCTTGCATCAACATCGACAGCCAAACAAATCAAAATCCAGGAGGGTTTTGAAACGTGGCCACCAGCAGGATGGAGGTTACTCGGACCAGCATCCATTGTTCAGACAACCGGGGACCCGGGAGGAGAATGTATGATTGGTCAGCATGCAGCAAAGATGTATTTTCCGGAGAACTACGGGTTTTTCGGCCAACTGTGGAATTCCATCTTTCATACAAAACGAATGAATGGGATGATACGAACAAAGATGATAACCAGAGGGCATCGATTCTTTGCGGAAATGGACACCCCTACCTTTAACGGAAAAAAAGGTGGGGGGAATATCCTGACGTTCTGGCATAAACAAGTGATATATGAGAGTTCAGATCAACTGGTTATTTTTGTGACGAATGGGTTCGGAGGCTGTGTTCAAATCGCCAGTTACTCATCAAGCATGGATTGGACCTTTGAGACGATTAACCTGAATGATTTTCTCCGTCCTACAAAAACGATGCAAGTCTGGTTCCTCGCCATTCTCCATAATGGAAGCTCTGTGTATCTTGATGAGGTGACGATTACCGGTGTCAGTCGCGAATAAGGAATCGTACCAAGAAACGGATATCCCTTAACATTCTAGACTGAAGCTTCACAACACACCCAAATAAACACCCGTTATTTGTGCGTTTTTCGTCTCAAGAGAAAAAAACCAGAGGCTCCTGACCATTTTTTTTTAGAGCAGTCAAGCATTAATACAATTGGTAAGATTCGAAGGAAATGGTTTTTTATGCGAAAATAAAAAAAAAGAAAAAAAGAAATGATTTTTTTTAGAGAGGATATTATTTTGCTGAATTATATTCGATGTGATGCACAAAGAACGGTATCTGAGATGGCATCACTAACGGTGTTCTTGCATCATCGAATTGTATCTTGACGAAGGAGAACCGAATATCTTTTCCGTTATTCTCACCGTAGAAAACAAATCCTTTTATGACAGAATTTGTCCTATCAATTCGGATGATTCCAACCGCAGTGAATTTGCATTCATATGCTGCGTACGCGCTTCCGACTGGGATAACCAGTGCGAACACCAGCCCAATTGCTAAGAGACCTAATAGTTTTTTTCCCATATTATTACCTCATGTGGGACATTATCATACGACTACAAAAGATTTCCTTTCTAATTCTTATACAAAACGAAAAAAAATTAAATAATTATTTATAAATCATCCAATTAGTATACCTAATTATAGTCTGATTATCACCGTTTCTTACTGAAATACCTTTGATTTTCCAAAAAAAACATAACCATATCGGGAAAGCATTGATACGGTATCAAGAATGGTTTTTTACACGAAAACAAAAAAGAGAAAAAGAAAAGAGGGAAAGTCTGAGAAATCCCTTCAATTCCACTTACCTACTCTCAGAGGAATTTTCGAGCCTTGATGTCCTGACGTGCATGGTTTCCCGCCTCATCGTAGACCACGATACTGATGGTGTGAGCGATAAAAGGCAGGCTGAATTGTTTCCACAGAAAGTTATATGGTGCAGTCGTGACTTCTACCTGCTCCGCTCCATCGACGAGGAATAAGACCCTGTCGATGCCGGATTCTGTGTCACTGGCATTTACCACGATGGTGAGTCTGCCAATAATCAGAGTATTGTTCGAGAGCAAACGCTTGGTTCCCTCATTATCTTGACGGTAGAGATAGCCGCTCTGTGGTTTTTCAATAGAGACCGTCGGCGGTGTGAGATCAGGCACAGAAGCGGTGGTGAAACTCCAGACAGGACCTTCCGTGACCTGCCCATGATTATCATGAGCAACAATCTTCCAGTAATACGTCGTATGGAACTGCATGAGACCGACA
>JBAZLE010000135.1:0-5650 GCA_041650455.1 Thermoplasmatota archaeon
GCAATCCTCCTGATTTCTCTTTTATTTTCTTTCAGCAGCTCGTATACGTCGATATCTCATCACCGTGTCCGATGTAAATTCACTCCCTTGACCACATAAGGTTTATCCTGTGGCAATATCTCGTGTAGTATTGGGTATAGTGACAATCTAACCACCGCCCTTTTTTTCAAACGGTGAATATTCTCGCGTTCCATTGAGGCGGCTTTCCACGTTGTTTTGTCAGTTTCAGACAATAATTGCGTTTTCAAAGATAATGTGAATAGTTTTTGAATCGCCGCCGGGGCGTCCTTCGGGGGCGGCGGGGTCAATCACATATGCGAGTGAGACCGACAACCCGCACTTCCTTCCCCCGGGATTTACGTTACTGGAATTTCTTTAATTCCTTGTCGTGATTTGTGAGCGAAAAAAGTGGTGCCGATGCCACTATACCCTCAATTTTTTATAGGGATAATATCGAACCGTCCAGTCGCGATCCAGGATGGGGCGATGAGTCTCATGCTCCTTTCGATTGTTGGATCTATTCTTCACAATGAGTATCTTTCTGATGTGTGGGATAATCGGAGGATTCCCTCAGGATTTCATCCGGATCAAACGCCACATATTCGCCGGTCCTGTCGATCTCGGCGATCATCTTCCAGTCTCGCCAATCATACTCGCGCTTTATCATCCCGGCAAGCAGTTCATCGTAACTCTGGCCGGTTTCTTTCAGTTCGTGCACATTCCTCCAGGTCGTCTCTTTCACAGGAATACACTTGATTTTGCGATCTATTCCGCTCATAGAAAAGGAATGGCTTCTCTCTCGAATAGTCCCTCTCTCCTTCACGTCCCCTTCCTCACCATCGGGATCGCGTTGCATCCCTCCATCTCCCCGAAACAGAAGAGGAACCGTTCGCGAATGGACTGCGGCATCTCCTTCTCTTTGATGAATTTCCATCCGAATGACATGTAGAACTTCCTCAACACCAGCGTAGAATGGATGTAGATATCTTCCTTCCCGCAAGCGTCGATAAGTGCCTGCACCACATCGCGGGCGTACCCGTGCCCCCGGTATTCGTCCAGCGTGAAGACGCAGTCCATCTCAAGGCCTGCAGGGTGGCGGGTGCAGCGGGCGGTCGCAGCGAGGTTTCCATCGACGAATACGCCGAATATGCGTTCGTTCTTCAGATCTGCTTTCTGGCCCCGATACTGGGTCCAGACTTTCTCGGCCAGGGGGAATTCCTGCTTGGTGAGCTCGCGGGTGGTGGTTTCGGGCATTGGGGTGTTGCTCCTTGTGGAGATTTTTGGAAGGGATGGTGGAAAAAGGTGAGGGTGGTGATGAATGAGAGAGAGAAAATTATGAACTAGATTCCGGAAAAATGATCATTCAGGGTAACCAGTGCATATTCAAATTTCTCTTTAAAAATAGTCACGTTCCTTCATGAGACTTACCAAATTTATTTATTATTTAGATATCCATTCACAATTGATGGCAATCTTTCTCGATAAAAAGTTAGCAATTATCGGATTCATAATTTTCATTGTTTTTTCATCAGGTTGTATCACAAATAATTCTGAATCAGCCCCATCGAGTCCAATAGGAGAAGGATTCAAGGATGTAACTACGGAGCCTCTTCATTCGATAAGCATGAATGAAGCGATTAGTGAACTGAACTCAACTCAAATGGAACCTTATCACGTCCATTATGTTCGTGGTGAAAAAGTTGATTCCAATGGCTTAGCACAACGATGGATATTCGGAATTAAACAAAAAACGGTAAACAATTTTTTTATTTATGATGGTTCAGGTATTACGAGTCTTCCGTGGAAATCCTGGATGCCTGTCAATGAAATTCTTGTGAATGAAGTACTCACTCCGGATGATCTCTTTGCGATGCACACTTCAAAACTATTACCTTATTTCGAAAACGGGAATTTTTCCCATACTCAATTAGAAATTATCGATAAAGAGTATCATATTATATTCGAATCGGGCGAATCTCAAGTCACTCTCTGCTTTGATTCCAAAACAGGAACCCCAAAAAATTGTTGAACTATTATTGAAGGGTAATATGGAAAACTCCGGGGGGAAGTGGTGTGATGGTAGGTGTAGGGAGTGTTGGCGCAGGTGTCGCAGTAACCGGCCCTGGTGAATCTAACGCACTAGCCTCAACTTTAAAGAGGATTTCGCCGGGGGGCAACAAGTAGACAGGATATCTGAATTCTCCAGGCTGATTTGCTTGTAAAGGTGTCAATTCAGCAGATCCGACAAGTATCTTCTGCATCCAGTTGTCATTCGAGATGTAATATTTTTCCGTTACATTAAATACTCCAGAATAGAATCTGTCCCATGTCCAGACACGGTACTCAATACCCCCCTCGGTTTGAGTGTTTGAAGCAGTGTTTGTAACATTCAGGACACTGGTATTCACTCCACTGGTCACCATGCCGGGAACACCCGTAATGTAAGTCTTCGGAAGGAGGAGGGTTGCCTCCCCGTTGTTGAAAGTGATAGTCGATCCAGGTCCGAAGATGTTGATGTTCCCATCGGTAAGCACTCTCAACGTATAGCGTGCTTCCCATACCTGGCCAAGTTTAATGGTACCGGCATCGAACTGGAGGTGATAGGGCTTTGTCGAATTATTCCATTGATCAGACTGGTTAATCCATGTATTCAGGAATGTGGTTGTCTCATTGTAATGGTGGATATTGGTCGAGGTCGGGTTGTTCGGAACATAATCGAATACCTTGAAGGTGCTATTCATTGCAATGACTTCATAATTGACCTCGATATTCTCAAAATTCAGGTCGACCTGGGTGTTAACACCAGCTTCTGTCTTGAGTTCCCCGGCGATTGCAGTATAGACATCTTCGATGTTTGTTGCAGATGCTTCGTAGTACTTGCCGCCGGTGGATTCTGCTAATGTTTGGAGTGTTGTCTTGCCCACACCTGAAATATCACCACCAAAAGCAATAGAAAAAATTTTTATTCCATTGTTTTTCGCATATGCAGACATGTTCTGATTTGTAGCATTAAGATCAGAATATTTCCACCACCTCTGTGTTGGGGGATTTTGGTTGTCATATGGATCGGCAGAAGGATTTGTGTCCGGACCTTCGGTACCTCTCGCTAATGGATCCCCATAATAATTATAATCTCCATCTGATAAAACAACAACGGCTTTCACTGCCTTTGGCCTGTTGTTCGAGAGAATCATCTTAATTGATTTATATACTCCATCTCTCATCGGTGTACCGCCACTTGGAACCATCTGGTGAACGGTGGAATTCACTGTTGACCTATCAAAAGATAGAATCAGATCGATAGTTGCATAGTCCGGATAGATCTTTGGATTTCCAGGATAGTGGGCATTCACGTACTGTTGATGAGTTGAGGAAGAGCTGTAACTATTTCGACTGCATTCATAATCATTATCGACCGAAACCCACCACCAACCGGCCCAATCCCAATAATATGCATCTTTACCTCCATAAACATCTGTCCAGTTCCATCCTGATCCTTTCGGACTCGGTGCAATTTTTGCCCATCCTTTTGTCCCGAATGAGGTAAGACCGACCCGATCTCGAATTGGGCTCATTTGAGAGTTAAATACCCCGACCGCATCCATTACTTCAACCATTCTGTCTGGATTGTCTTTCAACATACTCCCGGACCGGTCCGTGCATAACACTGCATCAATCGGGTTTGGCTGGAGTGCCCATCCATCCCCTTTCAACTTTATTAATACATCAACAGTATCTGTTACGTTCACTGTCTGAGGATACACTGATGTCTCAAGACTCAAGTATGGATAATTTTTCCAAGTAACGGTAAGAGTGTGTGTGCTGCTAAGGTTTCGGGTTGTGTTTTGCCAGTATGCGGTCACAGGGACACTCCCCGTCGCCGTCGCAGAGAAATTGAGATCTCCCCAGAAAGTGGTGAACGCCCCGGGAAGGAAATTAACCATTGCATATCCATCCGCATCAGAGAGCGCCGAAGTGGCAGACAGATTTGGCTGCATGGTAACATTATAAGTATCCGCATATGTTGGTGTTCCCATTGAGAATGTGACTAACTCTCCCTCAACAGGGTTTCCGTTCTCGTCGATTACCTTAGCCCTTAATTCTCCCGGTTCCCATTCTTCAACATCACGGCTTGGCATATTCTCAGGGTTTGCGGTGAACTGCATGTCTACCGCTTCCTGACTGATGAACATGACTTCCTTCGAACAAGTTACCGAGGAATTTATTTGACTGTTGGCAGTGAGGGTGATTCTCCCGATGGATGTTTTTGGACCATACGTAAGCATCGCTTGCCCGATAGAATTGGTATATACAACTGATTCCTCTCCTGGGATGTTAGTGCTTATATGAATCGGGCTATTTCTCACCCCATTTCCAAATTTATCCTTTAAAGAATAGATAATCTGAAAGAGGCTGATTCCATCTGCATATTGTTTAGGAGGATTCCCAAGGTATCCGTCGGGATTGAAGTATTGCTCAATGGTAACAGGAGGGGAATTTGCAATCGCTTCGATGAAGAAATACCTGTCGGAGAGAAGACCCCCAAAGGGATGCACCTGGACGATATTTGTTCCTGGGGTTGAACTCACCCGCAGCCAGGCAGTAAAATTTCCAGTGTTATCGTTTTGAATGGTGGCTGCTGGTCCTTGGGGTGTAACATTTTCGAATATCGGAGTTCCATTCGATGATGATACATAGAAATACGTTTCTTCCGAATATCTCCTGTTATCGATAGGATTTCCCCATTGGTCGTTATATTTGATGATAAGTGGTATCAAAGAGCCGACCGTCGCTTCTGATGGGACTTGATACGACACCATCTGGAGGGGATTGTCATGGTCTATTTTAATTGCTGTTTTCCATGACCTGTTTTGGGGGATCTCATTGGGGTCGGTATCGTTCACCTTGAAAAATACTGTCCCGGTGAGATTGACCGTTCCACTCTTGTATTTTGTAGTAAAGGTAGTTGATGTTTTATTATTGACCGTATTGGCGGATGTAGGATTTATAGTCCCAAAAATTTGATCATCGAGTGAAAATTGAACAAGATATCCATCCATGCTTGGGTTTGTATAATTTTCAATTTTTAAAGTAATACTACAGGTATCTGCTCCATTGGCAACAACCCATTCTTTGGATCTTGACCATTCGACCTCGTCGACGACCATCCCCGAGGTAATTACAACAATGTTAATACACAATATCAGAATAATTCCAGTACGGTAAAACCGATCCATCCTTTTTTCCCCCTCAGCACCTTAGTGATGGAAGTGTATTATTCATCGTCTCATATACCTATTCATTATAACAAAAAAGGAAAAAATGGACTACAGGATTTTAGGGATGTTGTCCAACGGAATTTTTTTTTTAAATCAGCCATTTTTTTATCCAACGGCATTTTTATCGCAGGTTTTAAATCCTTTACATGATTTTTTACTATTTGAGTAATTTCATTGGTTATTCCCATGTGGAAAGAGCGCCCAAAGGTACGAATAGTGTATATCACGAATGATTCAGGACAATTATCTATTGATTTCATCGTAGGTTTATCGATTTTCATGATCGCTCTGATCATGGCATCCACCATGGCCGCCGGTCTCCTTGTGGGACTTCAGAGTAAACATGTTGATTATGATGCTGTTGCTTACCG
>JBAZLE010000136.1:0-5632 GCA_041650455.1 Thermoplasmatota archaeon
TTTTCCCGCTGAGCTGCTGATGACCAGTTCGAAGAGACCATCACCATCAATATCATTTAAAGTCGGGAACATCAATTTGCTGGTGAGACCTGAGACTTCATAAATCATATTATAGGTTTTATTGTAGATGCGCAATTGTGTGCTAGATGCCGCGATCATTTCTAATTCCCCGTCCCCAGTAACATCCGCAAGTTGTGGACTGAATCGTAGGAATCCTTGAGCAAGTCGTGCTTTTTCACCCCAATGAGCTGGATTAAGATTCCAGATAACCGTATCATAACTATCTGGGTAAAAATCACAAGCAAAAATCATTTCAAGGTCTCCATCCTCATCAAAATCATGCGCTGTCGCGGATAACCCATGGCCGCCCATAACAATACCAGTTTGAGATTTCAACACCGTCCCATAAGTATTGACAACAGCGAATCCTTTCGAGTTTTGCATTGCTACAAGAATGTCTAGTACTCCGTCATTTGTAGCATCACCAATTGGGACTAATGCGCTGTTCATCTGAAGGTATGGTATATTCCAATTCATGGAAAGATCATCAGCGTCGTATGATGCAAGCCCAACAGCCTCTGGGTCAGCGGATGATGTAGCTCGATCAGCTATGATCAGCTCGAAGATACCATCAAAATTTGTATCCGCAAGTGATATTCCACCAGCACAGGGTCGGTAGACCCACACGGATTTCAATAACTTCCCATCATGACTGATTTTATTCAATGTTCCTTCAAGAGGATCAACGACATCTTGTACAGGGATGTAGACATAGGGTTCTCCGTAACCTTCAATATCAAAAACCACTGGGCTGCTATAAATGACGCTGCCACTCAGGCCAGTCAGTCTCCAGAGACGGTTACCTGTAGCTCCATCTAATGCGACAGCACCTCGGGTTAATGGTACTATTACATCAGGGATGGCATCATTATTCAAATCAGCGATTTCCAAACGAGCGGAATCTGTACCTGTAGGGGGGGTAATACCAGAATCATAATACGACCAGAGAAGGGATCCATTCCGTCCATCTAATGCAATAACCGTTCGGCCATGTACTTGAACTACCTCTGTACGACCATCACGGTTCAGATCCGATAGCAACACCCCTCGATTCATGTATTCCAAATTACTGACGGTCCATTTCAACTTCAACAACTGACCCGTCGTCCTAAAAGAAAACGTCGCATTCGACCAATTCCCCCGCACATCACTCACATTCACACTCCACCAATACCACGTATCCATCAACATCATACCAACAGACTGATGAGACACCCGTCCGCTCTCCACATCCTCATACACACCAATATCCTGCCAAACACCAGAACAATTACTCCGGAACATCACCGTCAAAGAATCCCCCTGCGAATCAACCGCAGTAACAGACAACAACGGATTCGCCTCCACATTCAACATACCATCCACCGGAGAAGGATCCAAGATCAACGGCTTATTATCCATCGTCATAAAACTAAACGTCCGATTCGTCCAATTCCCAGACCCCACATCACTCACATTCACACTCCACCAATACCGCGTATAATACCCAGACATAGACGTCGGAGACTGAGAATACCGCCCGTTCCCAACACTCACATTCAAACCAATAACCTGCCAGGAACCAGACGCATTCGTCATAAACGTGACATTCATAAGATCATCCTGCCAATCAAAAACCTCAACAGAAAGCATCGGATTCAAAAGCACACCAACAGAGCCATCCACCGGAACCTCATTACTCACCGACGGAGCACCATTCCCCGACTGCTCAAAACCCATAGAGAAAAACCCAGCAGGATTCACATAATTATTATAACACGTGGAAAGCCAGCTTTGATTACGCATACTCTTTGAAATCCGTACCTCATCGATAACTCCCGTAAACCGAAACCCGGTCGTCGGATAACCCTCCCAACGAGCACCAATCGACACATTCACATCCCGATGAACAAAATCATACGGACGGGTTCCAATTTTATCACTCCAGATTTGTAAAGCACTGTTTCGGTAAATTTCAGGCCAATTACTACTATTCACCACAACCGCACTATAATACCAAATATTTGCAGATATACTATCCGTCCCTGCACCATATTCACCGTTTGCTCTGAATTGTAACTCAGGTTGTAAGAAGAATTGGTACTGATCAAGCGCGGTCCCATCTCTTTTCCCAACCAATGTCCCTTGATCAATAGTCGACGGGGTATTAAACCAAGCCTCAACCGTAAACGGACCACTCGTAAAATCAAGACTATGACCCAACGTATTCGAATCATCAACCCGAACAACATCATTCGAACCATCGAAATCAAACCCGAACCCACTGACACCCTCAACCCGATCAGCAGACGTCATACCACCCAACGCAGAACCATGATTTTCATACACCGTAGAATCCTTAACCCCACCAGCTCCAGCAACACCAGGATCTTCACTCAGATGCCAAACCGCAACATAATCCGAATCCCAGACCAGTTGAGGATTCTGCTGACTCCCACAAGAAAGATTCCCATAATAGAGAAACAAAAACGTATCCTCCGAGCTAGAAACAAAAGGAACATTCACCCAAGCAACCAGCCGCCCATCAGCCGAATCAAACACCTCAATTTCATGATCCAAACGAACACCATACGTAGAATAATCAGTAAAAACAATATCATCACCATCACCCTGCGCATGCGCCGCAAGATCACCATCAGCCTCAAGCTGAATCAACAACGGATAATTACTCAGATCAGCAGCGACTTTCGTATGATCAATCACAATCCTCTTCCGATACAACCAACCACTATTCCACCATTCCGGTGGAGCCAACTCCGTGGCGAAAAACGAAGTACGATTCGTCCACAGACTTCCATCAGAGACCCCCACACTCCAATAATACGTCGTATTATACTCGTTAAAAAAAGAACACGACTGTGTATACGTACCATTACCAACCCCGGTAAACGACCCGATATCCTGCCAGACGCCAGACGCATTCGTCCGAAATACAATACTCATAGCATCCCCCTGATGATCAACAACAGAAACAGAAAGAACAGGATTCCGAGAAACACCCAAAGCACCAGAGACCGGATATTGACCCTGTATCACAGGAGCTTGCGGAAACATCGAATACCCAACAGTATAGAACGACACAGGAGAATACTGATTGTTATATTCAGTCGCAATCCAACTAGCGTTTTTCGTCGATGATGAGATTCGTACTTCATCCATCCATCCTAGCAGAAAACGTTGAACTTGAAGATCAGTTCTCGTACCGAAATGCAATGGATTAGTTGTCCCACCGCCAGAATTGGTGTTCGGATTGATAGATTGATTTGCATATGAACCATTGATAAATAAAGAAAAGGTATGCGAAGATGCATCCCAAGTAATATGTACCATATGCCATATGTCTTTTGGGGCGCCTCCATTATATTGTAGGAATTGAACAGCGTCTCCCTCATGGTCGTCCATAAGCGCCCGTACCTCAGTTAATGGCAGGTAAGCTAAATCATTGTTATTATAGTAAATATTTACTGCATCAGGGTTTGTATATCCTCCTGTTGAAAGTAGGTAATGATAAAGCATTGTCGACGTGGAGTTTGATTTAACCCACAGGCTTGCAGTCCAACTGTGATTAGCTCCAAGATAATGCATGGGCGCCGTAAGATAATCGTTTCCATCGAAATATCGTGCTTGACCAATCTTTCCTGTCGAATTAATCGATCCATAGTTTATCCCATCATTATTATATAGTGTACTATCGAGTAAGTTATCAGAGAAATGCCAAACACCACGATACCCAGAACCCCACACCCCAGCAGGATTTTCCTGGTTCGGACTGCTCTCATCCCCATACTGCAAATATAACAACGTATCAACCATCGAAGACAAAAACGGGACCCTCACCCACGCGACAAGCTGCCCCGTTGACTTATTGAACAATTCAATCTCATGATCCAACTGAGTTCCATTGCTCGCCAGAAACAGAATATCACCCCCATCCTCCTGTGACATTGCAGCTAACTCACTATCCGCATTTAAACTGATCAGCAAAGGAAAATCTGTTAAATCCCCCATCACCTTCGTATGATTCACCGTGATCAGTTTCTGATTTGCAAACTCCCCCACCCGCACATGGATCACCGGGCTATACCACCATAACTGACCATTGATGACTTCTAACCCATCGGTTCCATTGAGCGTCTCAGAATAGGACGCGTTCGTCCGCTCCTGAATAAGCCGTAGATAGGATTCTGTCCCGTATTCCGTCGGGTAGATAACGGTATTGTAGACCTGATCGACCATTGCTTTGGCGACAAAATAATAATCCCCAGGCGTCGTAATCGACACGGGCTCTGTGTACGTGACTCCAGCAGTGTTTCCATTCACCGCACTATGCCACCCTGTACCACCATACCAGTTCCCCGCGTTCTCATCATGTTCATAAGTTGAATACTCAGGGTAGTTAATCGGATCAGGGTGCATCCCCCACTGCATATACGTATTAGAAACCACTAGACTGCCGTTGACCTGCCAGGAAAACATAAGAGACTCATTCAGATCAACCGTGGAACCATCTTCCACGGTCCCTGCTTGCCAGCGGAGATACGGTTGCGCAAGATCAATCTGATGTAGTAGAGTACGACGCACCTCTGCGCCAAACCCGGCGGTCGTATCATTCCCTAACTGCGTCTCCGTAGGATCATCCGGGCCGTACTCCACTAGAGTCGACATAATCCCACACCCTGGATAATTCCCAAAAATCTCATCATTCACATACGGGTCTTCCGCAGGAGTCCGCAGGACATTCCCACCATACCACCAATCACAACTCGTCCCATCCGCATCATACCCTAAGGTATGAGTCCACGGGCCGATATTACTACTCGTAAACGCCCCTGCACCGGAGGGATTACCGATATAGGTGCCTAAGCGGAGATACGCAGCGTCAAAAAATCGGAAATCAGCAGGACATTGCCCGACATACGTTCTTCCAGAGATCGCACTGGTCTCCGACATGGTCGTCCGATAATTCACATTCGACCAGGGATAGGGGATCCCACGGTACCCCGCATGTAAATCCACCGCCACCCGGATCGTGTGATTATCGATGAACCGACGCATGATCTGCGAGTTAATCGACACCCAAGGAGTTGGACGGCTATGGTCAAACTGCCGGTTCATGTCAGCACCAGAATCATCCCCACGATGGTTCTCATCATATCCATCTGGATTCATGCTGGGGACTATGTAGATCTCACGATGGTCTAAAAGCCAGCGAAGCCACTCGCTCAGTGCGTCTTGATAATCAGGGTGATACGCATGGCGCAACAACCAATCTGTGAACCAATACGCACCGTGCGCACCGACTTTTTCATCCCCATGGATGTCAGCCATGAACAGAACCTCAGGTTTATGGAAACCAAGAGACTCATTGGTTAGACGAACATAATACATATCATAACTTGCATCAGGGATCTGCCCAAGACCGTACATCTCATTCGCCTTCCAGACCTCCATATAGTTCGAGAAATTCTGCTCTAGGTTCTTATACCAAGTAATCAACTGAGCATACGTCGAGGGTTTCCGATACCAATACCCACACGTTTGATAGAATGTTACCGGGAAATCTAACGGTGCA
>JBAZLE010000137.1:0-5529 GCA_041650455.1 Thermoplasmatota archaeon
ACTTTACAGCTTGATTTGATTATTGAAGACTATGTTGAGCGAGTGACAGAAGCACAACAGCAGCCCCCTGGCACTTCCCCTCAGACGACCATGCTGACAGTGTCAAAAAAAGAAACGCAGCTACTGGAAATGATCCGACGTCGTGACACCGATGTGGAATCTGCCGTTGCATTGCTGCATATCTCTCGGCAGAAGTTGGACACCATGGTTCAAAAACTCCTTCAGTTGGAGATGCTGCAATCCCTCTCTGATACGGAAGTGAAACTGACCGAGAAAGGCCTTCAGTATTTAGCGAATCTTCAGAGAAAAGAATAATTTATTTTTTTACTTTCTCCCAATCCTTCAAGAAACTTTTTATCCCTGCATCCGTCAGCGGGTGTTTTATCATCTTCCGAAGCACCTCAGGGGGTACGGTTGCGATGTCGGCTCCGAGTCGCGCCGCATCGATCACATGGATGGGGTGTCGGATACTGGCGACGATGACTTCCGTGGGGATATCATAATTACAGAATATCTCCATGATCTCCTCGATGACGTGCATGCCTTCTTGTCCGTTGTCGTCCAAGCGGCCGATGAACGGGCTGACAAAGGTCGCACCTGCTTTTGCGGCGAGAAGTGCCTGGTTCGCTGAAAAAATCAAGGTGACGTTCGTGTGAATTTTCTCTTTGCACAGTGTTCTGACTGCTTTGAGCCCCTCAGAGGTCATCGGTATTTTTATGGCGACGTTGCTCCGGTATTTCTGCGGGACCTTTGAGAGAATCTGTTTTGCCTCGGTGACCATATCCCCTGCTTTTTCACTGATCACCTCCAGGCTGATCGGTCCATCGACGAGAGTGAAGATCTCATCAATGACATCTTGAAGGGATCGTCCGCTCTTTGCGAGCAGCGTTGGGTTGGTGGTGACTCCGTCGAGGATCCCCCAGGACGCGATTTCTTTGATTTCATTTAAATCTGCTGTGTCGATAAAGAGTTTCATAACGCCTCACGCTATCCTCCGGTAACTGGTGTTTATTGATAATGTTTTGGTTTTCATCGTAGGAATAGAAAAGAAAAACCTCGACAGGTTAGATATGGACATAGATATATTTGAAAAAACAGAAACATATATATATTTAGCTATACATTACCTACTCTTGCAGGAGGGGATTCATGCCTCTAACAAGGAAGGCACGTGTAGTGGGAAGCAGCCTCGTTATCACTATTCCTAGTCAACTGGCGAAAGCACACGATATCAACGACGGGGATGAGCTAGAGATCATTCCGTCGGCGATCGGGGAATTTAAGATCCGAAAACTAAAAAGAAAATAACCATTACATTGTTGATTCTCTCATACCCCCTAAACTTAGGGGAATAGGGTCTCTAGAAAAGAGATAATGATTTTGCTAATAAGTATTTCACGACAACAGAATAAGGAAAAAAAAGTGAATGCATGATGAAAGAAGAGCGTCTACCACTAGGAACAAGCCAGATTACCGGGTATCGTATCAATCTTGGAAACGCACCACTGCTTATCCTCCAAGCAACGAAAGGATATGTCATGTGTGGGTACCTGAACATGTCCACCGCAAACAAACTCGGGGATATCGCAGGCAAAGTCACTGGGGTGAGGACCTTTCAAGATATCCTACACGCAAGGGTTATCGAGGTATCTGAAAACGCGAAAAAAGAAGGGTTAACCGAAGGGATGAATGCAAAAGATTTCTTGATAAAACTCCTGTAAAAACAAGAATCAAAAGACACACCATCGGCAAAGAATATCACACGAGTTGCATTTCCTTTGAAAAAGGGGGTTTTGACGTTAAAACGCTTTTTTCAGAACAGCTAGGACATCGTGTTTCCCGAGTTTTGTAAATTTCCCCACATCTCCCCGCTGGACCGTTTTTTCCGCTATTTTTTCAAGATCGTATGCTTGCACGCCGACCTCACGGAGCGTCGTTGGCATTCCAAGACGAACAAAAAACTCCCTTGTTTTTTCGATTCCCTTCTGTGCGACACTCGAGGCATCTGCCCCTTGAATCTGCCAGACGTTCTGAGCGTATTCAACAAACTTCCATCGGGTCTCTTCAGTAAGAACATGCTCCATCCAAGACGGAATAAGAATCGCTAACCCGACCCCGTGGGTCACATCATACAAGGCACTTACCGCATGTTCCATCCCATGGGTCGCCCAATCACTCACCCGCCCGCATCCAAGAAGACCATTGAGGGCGACACTGCTCGTCCACATCACTTGAGCTCGCGCTTCGTACTGTGCCGGCTGCGCAAGCACCACGGGACCATACCGGATACAGGTCTGTAAAAGACCTTCTGCCATCCTGTCCTGCAAGAACGCCTGTTTTGTTGGACTACAATACTGCTCAAGGATATGACTAAAAATATCAACGACCCCTGCTGCGGTCTGAGACGGTGACATGGAAAACGTCAGGGTCGGGTCAAGAATCGAGAATTTGGGTCGCAGCAGATCATGATGGATGGCAAGTTTCTCCACGGTGTCTTCATTTGAAATCACTGCGTTACCGTTCATCTCAGACCCCGTGCCAGCAAACGTAAGAACCGTCCCCAGCGGCAAGGCTTTCTTAATAGAAGAATCACCGAGAAGAAACAACTCCCAGGGGTCCCCCTCATGATACACACCTGTTGCGATGGTCTTCGCAGTGTCAATGACACTCCCACCACCAACCGCGATCAGACCGTCAAGGTCATATTCTCTGCAGAGGTCTATGCCGTGTCGCACCTTTGAAATTCGCGGATTAGGCTGCACCCCAGAAAGCTCATGATACTCAATATCATGTCTCATCAAAATATCGGAAACTG
The DNA here is from genome assembly GCA_041650455.1 of Thermoplasmatota archaeon. Lineage (GTDB taxonomy): Archaea > Thermoplasmatota > E2 > DHVEG-1 > DHVEG-1 > SM1-50. Next base: position 2,816 of record JBAZLE010000137.1, read on the forward strand.
AATCATACAGTCCGGTTTTTTTAATACTTCCCTGGCCGGAGACAAATAACACGCGTTTCCCCAACCGCGACAGCTCTTCCCCAAGATGTTGCTGTGACGTTCTCCCAAAAAAGATTTTTGTAGGACACAAATACTGAAAATCAAGCATGACACAGACCCCGTTTCTCGGTAAATACCTTCCCATAATTTAAACATTAGCAAGAAACACCACGACAGAAACTAAAACACCCTCCCAGATGTTTTTTTATTTGAAAATAACAGTCTGATAGTGAAAAACGCAAGAGTAGTCCCAAGGAAGATCCCAATCAACGCGGTTATCTTCTCCACCAGGGTCATCGTCACAGAACTTTGAATCACATACCCGCATAACAGGATCGTCCCTGCACCGATGATGTATTTGATATGACGATCGGCGGTTGCATTCTCATGTCGCATCTGTTTCGAGGGTTTTTTATACACCTCCATAAAATTCTGACAGGTGTCGCAAAACCATTCGTTGTTGTCCGCGTTTAACCGAAGAGGCGAGAAACACTCATGGCAATGGGGATGATTGTACAACGACAGCTTGGTTTTTGTTTTCCCAAAGATTCTATGAAGAGGCGACACCATGCTTTTTTTCAGAAGCGGTGGGGTGATCAGCGCACTGATGATGATTAAAAGAAGTGTTGCAGTCCGGATCTGATTGGCAAGGAGCCCGTTAGAGGCTCCAAAGATCCCACGATCGATACCAGTGGTGACGCTGATGAGGGCAACACCCATGATCGGCATCATTCCAAATCCAATACTGATGGATTCCCTGCGAGTCAATCCGGAAATCCGTGCACCAACAGACCCACCTAAGAAGTTTGAAACAATACCGAAAAGTACAAAGATGAGAATGAAAAACAATAAAAAACCAAGGTTGCTGGATTCCAGGACAAAAAGAAGGTTAAAACTCGCACCGACACTGACGAAAAACAGGGGAATAAAAAACGAATATCCAATGGTTTTCATGTAATCTGCCAGGATGTTTGCCTGGGGTGTTTTCCGGATGAACAACCCAGCGATGAACGCACCGATGAGCGCCGTTAAACCCATGTTTTCCGCAACCGCGGCAAATAAGAAACAAATCACCAACCCGGAGGTCAGGATGATGATCGGTGCCTTTCTGTTCGCGTTCTTATGGACCGCGTATCGGACCAAGAGAAATCCTATGCTAATCGTCACTGCGAAAAAGACGAGGATCTGGAGAAGCAGGGTAAGAGAATTCCCTGTCCCAAACACCAAGGAAAAGATGATAATGGCAAGGATATCATTTATGACCACCGCGGTATGCAACGTCAACCCCACCCGTGTCGACAACATATCCATGTCAGACAGGATCCGGATGGCAATGGTCGTGGACGTCGCATTCAGAATCGCCCCAATCGCCATACACTGGATGACATCCATCCCAAACAACGCCCCCAGGAGGCAGCCGGCGAGGAACGGGATGAACACGCTACTGATCCCAACGAAAAATCCTGCTTTTCGTACTTTCTTCAGATCTCCGGTGTTGGTTTCGAGTCCAACGATGAACAGCAGGAATATCGCTCCAATGAAGGCGACTTCTTTGAATTCAGGGGAGGCGAGATCAAGCGTGAAATGGAACATGGAGGAGCCAAAAAGGTTGAGAGAGACCCCGGATAACGCTCCGAGAAGACTCGGACCAAGGATGATCCCCGCGATGATTTCTCCGATAACCCCTGGTTGTTTCAATTTTTCAAAGACAAGATTGAAGATCTTTGAAAATACAATCGCAAGCGCTATCTCTAAGAGCATCCAATGCATCCCTTACCATTTATGGATTAACATGAGTAACTCGTTTTGGTATTTAAAATCATGGAAAATTTATCTCTCAGAGATTTTAAATAACCTTTTCATGATGCAACAGTCTGATACACTATGAACGAAGAACAGACCGCAATATCGACCTTATACCATCGGAAGGTAAAAGACCTCCTTGAGACAACAACGGTAAAAGATTCCTATGTCGAAAAATCTGAAAAAATCGAAAATGTCTTTGTCGCTTTTGAGACAAAAAATCACCTCTGGGTGGTCGATGATATCGTCTCATTGCGTGTTATCGGTGTCATCACTGAGTCAGACACAATCCAGCTTCTTGCTCCTGCGTATACCCCTCTGCAATCGTTTGATAAGCCGTCCCTTCAGTCCTTCCAATACGGTCTTCCGTTGACCGCCCAGGAAGTGATGTCATCGCAACCAATCATGGCACATACCGAAGATCCCATCGTCGATGTCCTCATGAAAATGAAACAACATCAAATCACACAACTCCCGGTCGTTGATGAAACAGACCGGCTCATTGGGGAGATCACCTTACGTCGCCTCCTTATAGAATACATCAAACAACAAACAGAATTGCAGCAGAAAAAATAAGAGATATTTCCTGGTCAACCACCCCAACAACCTTTTGTAGATAGAAAGTTTTATAACACAAGGCGGTATATTTACAACTGGGGATATTATGAAGAAACAGAGATTGAAAATATTTTTTGGAGCGGTGATGCTAACGCTGCTTCTCGCCATCCCACCGGCTTCTGCGTATTCACACGAAATGCAACAACAGACGAACACCGTGCAAGTCACGCAGGGTTCTGAAGAGAACGGTCCGTTCGGCGCGGGTTGGTATAACAAACCAACCAACTACGCACAGCTGATCAGCTGGTATCAAA
>JBAZLE010000138.1:0-5467 GCA_041650455.1 Thermoplasmatota archaeon
ACTGATACCATTGATCAGTCCACCGTTGAACTGTTGACCGAGAGCCTCAAACACGCAGAGGCAGAGAACATCCACGCAGTGGTGCTTCTTCTCAATACGCCAGGGGGTGGACTGGACCAAACCTTTGAAATCGCTGCGCGAATCAGAGAAAGCACGATCCCCATCATCGGGTATGTCTCACCGAGTGGGGCGGCAGCATGGTCCGCTGGAACCTTCATTCTCCTTTCCACGCCTCTTGCCGCCATGGCGGACCATACCATCATCGGTTCTTGTCAACCCCTTGAAACAACCATTGAAGGGACACGATTCATCAACGATTCGAAAATCATCAACGCCCTTGTCGAATGGCTGCAAGAACGCGCGAGGATGTATGGCCGAAATGAAACCCTTGCGAAGTTATTCATTACAGAAAACAGGAACGTGAATGCGACGGTTGCGAAAACCAGCAACGTCATCGAAATCACCGCGTCAAGCATTGATCAACTGTTATCCGATGTTGACGGCAGAAACATCAGCACTGCAAGCGGTACAATCACCCTGCATACAAAAGATGCAAAACAAATCAGATATTCACCATCGATTCAAATCCTGTTGTTGAAGATCATCTCGAATCCCATCCTGACCTCATTGCTCTTGATGCTTGGGATTTTTGCGTTACTGGCGGGAATTTCCTCACCAGGATACGGCGCTGAAGTGTTCGGTATTGTAGCAATCCTGCTCTCCTTCATTGGATCGGGGTTTACGATCTCCACGCTTAGCATAATCTTTATAATTATCGGATGCGTACTGCTCGCGGTAGAAATATTTGCCCTCCCAGGCTTCGGTGCTGTCGGCATCGGAGGGGTCATCTGCTTAGTCATAGGGTCGATATTTCTCATCCCGAACTATCCGACAAGAAAATGGTTGATATCAGGTGATTATATGACCGATGCCTTACTCATCATGCTTATTGTCATCGTGCTGTTCGCAGTCTTCTTTGCGTTCCTCTTGTACAAAATACTTAAGATTCGAAAGAAAAAACCGTCCCTTGGGAAGTTCACCGGTGAACAAGCGATTGCAATCGAATCGATCAGTCCTTCGAAACCGGGATTTGTACGGTTCAAAGGGGAATATTGGCAGGCTAGATCAGATATGGTAATTGAAAAAAATTCAAAAGTCGTCATTGTCGATAAAGACGAAACAACTCTCATTGTGAAACCTCTTGAGAGATGACCAAACATTAATCAACCTCTTTTTTCTTTAGGAGGCCTTGTTTGTAAAAAGGTTTGATGATAATGAATTCTGGTATTCGATGTCGATTTCTTGGTGGAAGCGACGAAGTCGGGAATCTAGCGATGGTCTTGGAAATCGAGGACATGCGGTTCTTGTTTGATTATGGGATGTCCCCAGGAAAACCACCGACGTTTCCTCTGTCGCCACCACCGGTTGACCTGACGTTCCTTTCACATTCGCATCTTGACCATTGCGGGATGATTCCCTGGTTGTGCTCCGAATCAGACCATCGGATCATTACGACAGAACCAACCGCAGTTGTCGCCAATTTATTACAGAAAGATACGGTGAAGATAGCTCAAATGGATGGCTATTCAATTCCTTTCACCAATGCCGATGTGAAAGAAGCGGAACATAGTTATGTTCCCGTCGAACCAGGGAAAAAACGAGAACTTGGTGAGAACTATATCGTGCAATACCACTCCGCAGGCCACATCCCTGGCGCACTCATGTTCGACCTTATTGGAGACAAACGAATCTTATTCACCGGTGATCTCAACACCCTTGATACCAGGCTAGTCAAAGGGACAAAACCAGTATCTTGTGATATACTGTTCATGGAAGGAACCTATGCAGGCCGAGAACATGAGAACAGAGATAAACTGGAAAAAAAATTCCTAGAAAAAATCGAGGAGGTCATCAATCGAGGCGGCACTGCAATTATTCCAGCGTTCGCGGTTTCACGTTCACAAGAAATCCTTCTCGTACTCAAAGACGCTGGGTATAACGTCTGGTTCGATGGAATGGGAAAGAAGATTTCAAAAATCTACTTGAAGTATCCAAAATACCTCCGATCCGTAAATGACCTTAAAAAAGCACTCAAGAAAGTAAACATGGTCCATTCAGAACAAAGCAGAAAGAATGCCCAGAAGGCAGAAATCATCGTCACCTCCAGCGGCATGATGGATGGCGGCCCTGTTTTATCGTACATGAACAAATTGAAGAATGACAAGAAAAGCGCAGTGCTCCTCACCGGGTATCAGATCCCTGGAACCAACAGCAGGCTTCTGATAGAGAAAGGAAAGCTTAATTTCTACGGTGTTATCGAAACGGTGAACTGTGAAGTCCAATACTATGATTTCTCTGCACATGCAGGCCATAGTCAACTGGTTGAGTTTGCACAGAAATGCAACCCAGAAAAAATCGTACTCTTTCACAGTGCAAACCGTACACCACTTGCAGAAGCGTTGAAAGATACCGCTGAAATCCTCACCCCCATGAGAGGGGAACAGTTTTCCTTATAACAACTCCTTACTGTGATTTTGAAAAAATGATTTAAGAAAGAGAAGAACAAAGGTGTCCCAAGAATGACGGATGAAATGACCCAGCGACAGATTTATGACTTGAGACGACAGCTGGAAGAGTTGAAGAAATGCAGAGGAAAACACACGGAACTTATCTCATTATACGTCCCACCGTCAAAACAAATCTTCGATGTCGTATCCTATCTTAGAAATGAGTACTCACAATCCCAGAATATCAAATCAAAGACAACAATGAAGAATGTGCTCTCCGCGATTGAATCCATCATGAGCAGACTGAAAACATTTAAGCAACCACCACCAAACGGACTAGCGATGTTTGTCGGTCATAAAAGTATTGGCGCAGACAAGACGGATATGGTCGCCTTTATCATCGAGCCGCCGATGCCAGTGATCACCTTCTTGTATCGGTGTGACTCCGAGTTTTACACCGAACCATTGGAGGCGATGCTCACAGAGAAGGAAATCTATGGTTTACTTCTTATCGATCGAAGAGAATGTACCGTCGGGATGTTACGAGGCAGTCGCGTTGAGCTGCTTCGGTATATGACATCACAGGTCCCAGGAAAACACGGCAGAGGAGGTCAATCCCAGCGGAGATTCGAACGACTCACTGAGATAGCGGCTCATGAATGGTTTGTGAAATGCGGTGAGCGGGCAAGTGACATCTTTCTTGCAGAGCCGGCACTCAAAGGCATTCTGATCGGTGGTCCTGGCCCAACAAAACAATACTTCGTTAACGAAGTGTATCTGCATTATGAGATACAGAAGAAAATCATCGATACGTTCGATACTGGTTATACCGACGAATATGGGTTACGGGAACTGGTGGCAAACGCAGCAGATAAAATGACGGACCTCAAGGTGTCCCAAGAGAAGAAAATCATGAAGCGATTTTTATCTGAGGTAACTAAGACAGAGAAAAGCCTGGCGGTGTATGGGGAACATCAGGTAAGAAAGGCTCTTGAGATGGGCGTGGTTGATACTCTGCTCCTCTCAGAAGATTTGCGAAAATATCGAGTGACTCTGAAGTGTCAATCCTGTGGGTATACCCAAGAAAAAACGATGACTGAGGAGGCGCTGGAGGAGTTCACACCACCGACATGCCCAACATGTAAAACATCACTACCTATGGAGATAACCCAGAAGGTGGATTTGGTTGATGAACTATCTGATCTTGCGGACAGAACAAACGCAACGGTGAAACTCATCTCAAGAAATAGCGAGGAGGGAGAGTCATTGTTCTCTGCCTTTAGTGGCCTCGCCGGAATTTTACGCTACTCGATTGAACTATAAATATTTTTCTTTTTTCATAAGGAGAGATTTTAAACCGATGGTTTTATAAACACGGAAATATATTTATCATATTGATTATCTATGCCATCTCGAGACGATTTTCAGTCATTTATTCCAGCGGAAAAGAAGATACCGGAATTGACAGTAAAAGCGGTGCTGGTGGGAGCTATTCTCGCAATTATTCTTGGAGCAGCCAACGCCTATCTTGGCTTGTACGCGGGAATGACGGTATCAGCGGTTATCCCTGGCGCGGTCATGGCGTTTGCGTTTCTTAGACCATTCAAAGGAACGATTTTAGAGGTTAACATCGGAATGATGGGGGCGGCAGCTGGTGAAGCGCTTGCAGCAGGAGTCATTTTTACTATCCCGGCTCTGGTGCTCATCGGAACCTGGACGGAGATTCACTACATCGAAACAACGCTGATTGCATTATTTGGAGGGATGCTTGGAGTACTCTGGATGGTACCCCTCCGAAGAGCATTGATTATCAAAACCGATCTTCCATTCCCTGAAGGTGTCGCAGTCGCCGCAGTGCTGACTACGACGGTCGGTGGGCAAGAGTCGGAAACTGGTAAAAAATCCAAGGGAAGTGGAGTGAGTGGTATCTGGCTTATTATTGGTGTGCTTATCTCAGCGTTGTTTAAATTCGGTCAAGTTGGAACGAAAATGTTTGCAGGAGCCGTCCATGGAATTGCAAACATTGGGAAATTTGATATTGGCGGAGGAGAAAAATCAGGTGTCTTCTATGGCGGTCTTGCGACATCACCAGCGTTACTTGGTGTCGGGTGGATTATCGGACCAAAGATATCCGCATTTGTTTTTGTCGGGGGACTTCTCGGCTGGGTCATCCTTGTCCCTCTCATTGCCTTAGCAACCGGTCTTCCCGTCCCCAATACCCCCTCAGATATCACCGATGCTCTTGCGTTAGGGTTCGGAAACCCAGAGGCCGGATATCAAATCTGGGGATTCTTTGCCATCTGGGGCAACTACATCCGATATATCGGTGTGGGTGCCATGGTCGTCGGTGGTCTGTATACAATCTTTAAGCTCCGATCGAACCTTGCGAGCGGTATCAAAGAAGCAGTTGCAGGTATCAGGGGAGGCGCGGTGGAAGCAAAGAAGAGAACCGATACCGATCTGAATTTCAAATTCGTGTTCCTGATGATTGGCGTCCTTGTCATTCCTGTTTTCCTTATTTATGCATGGCTGTCGAGTCTCTGGGTGGTCTCCGCGGTCATGGCCGTGTTCGCCATTCTCTTTGCGTTTGTTGCAAGCGCGATAGCCGGGTATATGGCCGGGTTGCTCGGGTCATCGAACAACCCAATTTCCGGAGTCACAGTCTCCGTATTACTGATTACCTCATTGATCCTGCTTGGGTTTGGTCTCTCAGGGAATGTCGGTGCCGCTGGTATTGCGATTCTCATCGCCGCTGTCATCTGCTGTGCTGCCGCCATCTCCGGGGACGTCCTGCAATCGATGACCTGCGGTCAGATGATTGGTGCAACACCAAAGAACCAGCAAATCGCAGAAATCATCGGTGTGGCAGCAGCCGCTCCGATTCTTGCGTTGGTTATCCAAGCCTTGGATAAAGCATATCATATCGGCAGTACGAACTTGCCTGCCCCTCAGGCGTTCCT
>JBAZLE010000139.1:0-5462 GCA_041650455.1 Thermoplasmatota archaeon
TATCCTGAAGAAAGATATTCAGGACAACGGGATATTGAATGGTATAACAGCCTTGTCAAAAGCCTTAAATTAGAGGATGTTCTTGTCATTAAATCTAGGGGGTGACATATGTCATGTCCCTACACATTCCTGTTGAATTCTTCTTTATCGCAAACTACTAAAAGAAGAAGATATTCTGCATTTGTCATTCGTCGACCTCGTGGGGTTTTTCATGGTTGTCCAATGCTTGAAATGTAAGAAACCAGCAATCACCTTCATCCGCTATAGCGGTGCTCATCTTTGCAAGAACCATTTCATTGAGTATGTGGAACGCCGGGTGAAGAAAGACATCAAAAAACAGGGCAAGACCCCTGAGAAAACAACGTTTGGCATCGCCCTGTCCGGCGGGAAGGACAGTACGGTGGCGATGTCTCTCATGCATCAGATTTTCTCTCATCATCCACAGGTCAGCTTGCATGCGATCACGGTCGATGAAGGAATCCAGGGGTATCGTGATACGAGTCTGCCGATCGCCCAGAAAAACTGTCGGAAACTTGGGATTGAGCATCATGTTATCTCGTTTCAGGAAGCTGTTGGGGTAACCATGGATGAGGTTGCTTTGCGTCATGATGAACTAGGGGAATGCAGTTACTGCGGGGTGTTCCGGAGGTTCTGTCTGAACAAAAAAACGAAGGAGCTTGGCGTCGACAAACTGGTGTTGGGGCATAATCTTGATGACATGGCGCAGTCGATCCTGATGAATTTTACGAACGGGGATATGCAGAAGCTTGCCCGTCTTGGTCCTCATTCGAAGATCCAGCCTGGTCTGGTGCCTCGCTTGCTTCCGTTACGTCTGATACCGGAGAAGGAAGTCATGTTGTATGCGTTGGTCCGGGACATTGAGTTTCATAACGCAGAATGTCCGCATTCGGCTAGAGCGTTACGTGGCTCTTTCCGCGATATCATTGATGCTCTTGAGGAAAACACGCCTGGGACGCGACATAGCATTCTGAATAGTTATGAGAGCATCAGGGAATTATTGCTCAACCAATATCCTCCCGTACCACTCAATACCTGTCCATCCTGTGGTGAGCCAACGTCGCAGAAGCTGTGCAAAACCTGTCTTTTGAAAAAAAGGATCCTGTAAAAAGATCATTCTTTTTTGACATCCACGGTCAAGGTGCAGAGGTTTCCGAGTTGTGCTTCGAGCCGGTCTCCTTCTTTTATCTCCCCGACGCCTTCTGGTGTCCCGGTCAGGATCAGGTCTCCGGGTTCTAGGGTCATGACCTGGGAGATGAATGAGATGATTCGCTCGAGTGAATAGATCATCTGGCTGGTGTTTGCGTGTTGTCTGACTACCCCGTTGATTTTCAGGCTAAGCGTGAGGTTTAGAGGGTCTGGGACTTTTTCTTTTTTTACCGCATCGCTCAGGGGTGCAAAGGTGTCAAATCCTTTTGCAATCGCCCAAGGCCACCCATTCTTTTTTGCTTCTGCCTGGATGTCACGGGCGGTGATGTCTAAGGCGACGAGGTACCCAAGCACATGGGACATGGCGTCTTTTTCCTTGATGTATTTCCCTTTTTTTCCGATGATGACACCAAGTTCTACTTCGTGGTGAAGACACTGGGATCGTTTGGGGATGACGATGGTTCCATGATTAAAAATAACCGTGCTGGTTGGTTTGAGAAAGAGGAGGGGATCTTCGGTGACGACCGCGTTCATTTCCCGTGCGTGCTCTTTGTATGTTCGCGCGAGGCAGATGATTTTTCCGATGCGTACCTGCGGTTCTGTGCCCTGGAAGTGATAGTAGACCATATGAGGTCAGCATCCCGTCAGGTGTTAATAGGTTTTGTGAAAATTTCTTCTTCATCACCTTCTGAGGATAAGTATTATAATGCCAATTCATGATATCCTGAGTGAAGGTTCTGTAGACTCGGGAGAGATGCCGATGAATAAAACATTGATTGTGTTAGGTGCGGGGATCTGGGGGGTCCTTATCCTTCTACGGTTTGTGCCGCTTGGGAATGAATCGATGACCGTGATGCTGTTTAACGTCCTTGAAATCGTCGCGTTCGTTATCACTCTTGTTGGTATTCTCAAGCGAGATTAACAATAACGCCTCTGTTATTTTTCTTTTCTCTTCCTTTTTTTTCTAGGGTTTGGAATTTGTTTGTTATCGTGTGTTTTCTGTGCGGAAGGTTCGTGGAAAAAGGTTTTTGGTAATGGTTGTACAGGACCCGGGTACCTGGTGTACAACAACTCGTTAATAATGAAAGCAACAGAATGGTATTCGGTGAGAAACGATGAATACCCTCTTTGTGAAGGCGTTGAAAAACGGGTTTGACATGAGCAAGGATGATGCGGTTGCGTTAGCCCAAACCGTCCAAAAGGCGTTTCGGGGTGGAAAAGAGGTTGAGGATATGTCGCTTCATAAGGACATCCGTTCGATCTTCTATGAGCTTCATCAGAAAAACCTTCTCTGTCTCCGACGGGAAGAAGTAAAAGAGAAGGGGAAAGCGATTCGGAAGTTTTATTGGTCCTTTAACTCCGACGGGATCCGTGCGGAAGCCACTCGGAGGCCTGTTGAGGAATCCCAGTACGAGATCTATAAGAAGATTCCGGAAGATGCCTGGTTGTTACATTCAGCAAACACCTAGATGATCTCCGGTGTTTCTTTTTTTCATTTTTTTTTTTCTTATTGGTACCCGCCGATTTGCAGGCTTGGGTCGCCAAGTAAGATATGGGTCTGAACGATTTTTGCATCGTACCGGTGGGTGTCGACGGGGAAGGTATGGATGTACCTGGTCAACACCTGGTCGTAGGTCTGACCAAGGATGGTGATATTTTCTTGGTTGTACAGGCGGAAGAACTCGCATTCGAACCATCCATCGAGGCCCTGGATGCAGTCTGGGATGTCATCATGGTTGTGGTCACCGACGTTGACGCCTCCAAAGCCGCTGCTTCCGATGGATGCGATCGCGCCTCCTTTGACTTTTATGAACACCCAGCTCCAGCATTCCAGCGCATAGTTGTATTTGAAGTACCCCCCGAACCAGGTGTCGTTGATCTGGAAATACTTGAATCCTTCTTTCAGGAACCCGAGGACGAGGTTCTTTGGTGCGGTGTCGAACTCGCTGTTGTGGCAACCGCCGACCATGAGGATCGGAGGCATGTTCTTGTTGATGAGATCCGGCATGTATTTGTTCCGATAATTCCCGGTCCAGTTCTTGTAATCCCCGTTGTTATGGGTCGCCCAGGATTTTGGGCTTCCATGGCCGCAGAAGTAGAGGAACCCGCATCCTTTTCCGATTTCGGTCTGGATCGCATCAGTGGAGAGATTCCCCAGGGTGGTCCAGAGTTTGACTGGGAGGAACTGTGGCATGTATTCTAAGGCTTTCGCGGTTGCTTCCTCCCCTTCGTTATAGTCGGTTCCTCCCTCGATGCTTTTTTCAAAAGTGTCACCACCGATGACCACCATCCGGTCGAACCAGTCTGCTCCCCAAGCGGTGTTTTCATAGGTGATAATCTTGTCTACCACGGTTCTGACTTCTGATCTGAACATACAGGCTAACCTGGCAACATGGACGTCAGGGACCATATCCACGATATCTTCTTGAGGATGACCGTCTGGGTACGGCCATTCCGCGTAGCGACCGTCGTTGTCTGTGTCCCAGCTGCAGAAGCTCCCATTTGCGGTGTAGAGGTCCGCGTAGTACAGGTCGGAGACGAATCTGAGTTCTTCATATAATCCTCCCGTGTCTGTCTCAAGGTTGGAGTACCTGGCTGGTACTTGTGCGTAGTTTCCCACCAGCATGACATAGGTGATGTTCCAGGTTTCTTTTGCGTTCTTTATGAAATATTTTATTTGTTCTGCCTTGTCTCTGCCTTCCGCAGGAAAATAGGTTCCTGCATAGATATCTGAGACGGGAACGAGTGTTGTTTGGATTCCATGGGTGTTTTTATGGGCGACGAGTGGTTCGAGGAAGGAAACATAGGAGTCTTTGCAGATGATGATCATATCAGCGGTATCAGCATAGGACAGAAGCGGAGCTGTTGGTGGCTCATAGGTGATGTCAAGGGAGAGTGAGGCAAGGGAATGTATCGTGTCTTGGACGGGGTTGTATCGGACTGGGTTGATCTGGATTGTGAGAAACGTCGTCAGGCTGTTGTCCCTGTTGAGTCCCCCTGTGAGACGATACATGTACCAGGAGTCTGGGAACAGCTGATTTTTTGTGTAGATCTCTGGAGCTTCTGAAGGTTGTGTCATCGGGGCATTGGTGAGGAAGGGTGCTGGTTGGATCGCTGGGGTGATCTTCTGGGTAAGAGACTGCGTTGGGTTGTTGGTCAGCGTGCATCTGATGGTATGTATTTGGGAGCCGAAGGGTAGTTCAATGGTGTATATAACAATAGGGAGGATTGGTTCGCCTGCGATGTTCCGGTATCCGGTCGCTTCTGCAGAGAGGATTGATGTATACCGGTCGTTCTCTTGTACTATTGGGTGAGAAAATTGATAGGAGATGGTTATTGTCTGAAGGGTGGATGCTGATGATGTTTTTCTTTGGAGCGGTCCTGCTTGAATACCCCCCACGAGGACAATCAGTGTCGAAAAAATACTGGCGATCATGATGATTTGTTTTTTGTTCATTGCATAACCCCCTTGTTGTTTCATGTTATTAACATCGTGATGTTATAAATATTTTTTGACGCTCCTTTCACCTGTTTTCATCCATAAGGTTAAATACCACATGTCTATATCGCAGTCCATCGGTTCGAGAGAAAAAGAACCGAATATAAACAAAGGAAGTATATAATAATGGAAAAAAGAGATAGATCCGATCGTGGTGGTCGGGATTATGGTGCACCACGTGAAATGCACGATGTCACTTGTGCAGATTGCGGCAAGGAAACCCAGGTTCCCTTCAAACCCGATGGTAACAGACCAGTCTACTGCAGGGACTGTTATCAAAAACATCGGCCAAAGAGATTCTAAAGTAGAGATATATCTAGAATTGTCCCAACGTGGTTTTTTCTTTTTCTTTTTTGAAGAAGGAAAAACTACTTTTTATTTTTCTTTCCAGCATTTTTTTATTTTACCCATTCTCTAAGAGTAAACAAGGAAAACAGTGCTATTTCAATCCGAAACAACCTTATGAAATATAAACCTACTTTCCGTTTTAAGACAAACACAGCCACGGTTTACATGAACTCTTTCAACTTTTTTCTCTCAGGATTTAAGACATAATGTTTTTTTATGAACATCAACGTTTGCACAACTGACATTCTTTCTATAGCATGAGGATATAATCCGAGTAGTTTAGCAGAAAACATCTTCGCTTGAATAATATTTTCTGCGGTAAATGTCATCATCCAATCATAATCACCATGAGTAAATGCACTGGTTTCAATTGTGATCCCATACTCTTTGGCAATGTCTTCTGTTTTCCTTTGGATGATTGTCTCAACTTCTCCCTCTGTTGCTTTTT
>JBAZLE010000140.1:0-5366 GCA_041650455.1 Thermoplasmatota archaeon
AAGCTGAAGAGGAGATATTCCACGGGATAATACATCGGGAGACGCAGCCACGAGAGAACGAGCAGGTACAGCAGGGAAAAAGAAAACCAAAGACCCAGATTCATCAGAACAATCGTCAGCACGATTTCTCCAAGGGTTCTCTGATGTGGAACATCCGTTGACAGAGCGTAAGCTGCCTGAGGTGCGGAGATGAACTGTGCATGCATATCAGAGGCGGACTTCATCAGCAGTAAAAAAAACACAGTGTAGAACACGTCCATGAAATTCAACATGGTTTCCGCCTGAAGCAGAACGAAGGTGAGGAATGCGAACATCACAATAGAAAAAAATATCATCGACGAAAAGAACAGATACAAAATTGGAGAGGTTGTGATTTTTCTACGCAGGTTCCGCGTTATTTCCAGAAGAAGCAGTTTACTGGTGTCCAACATGCAAACGCCCACGCCCTCGGATGATGGTGAAAACAAGGGGGTTTATATAAGAATATCGCAGAACAAGAAATGACATCCTTCCGAAGTTGAAGACCGATGAACTCACGGGGCAGGACAATTCAATTTATTACTCCGAGGAACCCCTTTCATCCAGAGTTCACATCAAGGGCACTCAGATCATGTCCTTTAATTTATGTGTCTCAGGATTGAAGATATGTTGTCTTTTAATATCGAACAGCGTCTCGATAAGATCGATATCCTGAAAGGTATCAGGATAGGTTGTTTTGACCAATTCACTGAATTTTTTCGCATGGATGATGTCCGGGGCGAGGAAGGTTGCGATCCAGTCGTACTCCCCATGGACATAGGAACTGGTTTCGATGATGATTCCAAGTTTTGTAACGACCTCCTCGAATTCCCGTGACAGGAGAATATTCACAATTTTTTGATTGATTTTTTGTGTGTTTCGCTTCATCAACAGCATATAATGCTTTTTTTTCAACATCACCGGGTCAACCACCGCGGTATATCCCCACACAATCTTCTCGCGTTCCAGGTTTTTGATGATTCTCCAGACCTTCTGACGGGAAAACCCACATTTTTTCGCAAATACATCAAGATTTTCCATGCAGTTCTTTTGAAGCTGATCAATCACTTTCCTCTCATCGACTTCAATCTGCTGTTTACTTGTTTTTGCCATAATTTCTCTCCCAAAATCCAATATCATAATACCTGCCTCTATTAATAAATATCTTCCTGGATGCTCTGAAAAAAAATCTTGCAATAAAAAAATTCTAGTAAAAATAATAATGTTTATATACAATAACAGACCAATTATAAGGCGAAATAATGAGGGGGACACATTGAGACGGATGGATAGAGCAGAGGCATGGAAAAAAACCCTGCTGGAAAAAATAGGAAGGGATCATCTTTCCCCTGAAAAAGGGTACGTGGTTGCGGGATGCGTCCTTGATATTCTTGATGATATCTGGGATAAATCGGAAGCAAATCTATTCAAATTGTATGAAGAGGAGAGGAAATCTCGCTATAACGTGTTCGTGTACTCGTTAGTACGGTATCCTCCAGTGACCCGTGAGACAAAAAAATTTTTAGGGAAATAAAAAGAGAGAGGGATAGTTAATATCCCAGAAGAAGGCGTAACAGCGGGAACGCGTTAGGGAACCGTTCGAACAAGCGCTCAAGCAACGGGAACACGGGTTCGTAGGAAACCGGCATGCTGATCGCAAGGGGATCTGACCAGACACTGAGGATCCCATGGGAATCCTTCGCGACGACTTTGATCTGGTAACTGCCCTCGGTGGTATAGGTTTTTTTCGCAGACGCAGTCAATCCACTGTTGAGCGGTCCTACCCAGCTGCTAAAGGTGCCATCACCCCAATCGAACATATACGAAATCTGATCGCCATCAGGGTCGGTCGTGGAGGAAGAGTAGATGTACTCAGTGTTGACCTTCCCTGTTGCTGGGCCGGTAGGCGTCTGTGGTTTTGCTGGGGGTTGTGACTGCTCACCAATCACTAACGTTGGGTCACCAAACGCTTGCCATTCTTCTACCGTTTTATAATCGCCAGCGTTCATACTTGATTTGATATAGCGGTTCAATGCCTTCGTCCACATTTCCCCAAAGGTTTCAGATTGATCCGTCTTATATGCTTTAAAGGTGTCCAAACCCAACTTTCCAATTAACCCCTGAATCACACCGGTTCCGATGTAGCTATACCCAAGTCCCGTGCAACCGAAGATGCCAATCGCGCCACCGTTCGAGTTATACATGAATGCCCAGTTGAAACAATTCGCGTCGGAGGCGAATTTCGCCGTGGAACATGCTTCGACGGTCACGATGGGTAATTTATTTGCGTTGGATAAGGTGGTGACGTCCGTGTTTCGAATCCCGCCTGCAGGGGTCGGCACCCATATGCCGAAACTCTCATGGGGGTGCGTCGCCCAGATGTAGGTGTTTCCATGTCCGGAGAAATCAACAAATCCACATCCGAGGTTAATCGCGTTTTTAATATTCGCAACCCCGGTTGGTGCCAGGCTGGTAAGCTTCCCATTGGTCACCCAGAGTTTCTCCGCGGCAAACCCGGTCATCAGGTCGATGACTTTCTGATTAGCGTATTCCCCTTCATCGATCGCTCCAGTGTCCGGGAAGGAATCCCCACCAACGACCAGAAGATTCGTAAACCAGTCTTGCTGGTATCCTGGGGTGTTTTCATAGCCCATAAACTTGTTGACGCATGCGGTGACTTGACTGCCGCTGGTCGCTGGTATTCGTGCGAGATTCACATCAGGATGAAGATCAACTTCATCGTATCGATCAGACCAGTCGTATTCACCAAAGATGTTGTTGTTATTCGAATCCCAGCTGCAGAACCCCCCGGTCTTGTTATAAATATCTGCATAGTATAAATCACTGGTGAACACCTCATCGTCAGGGTCATCCCCATCGAGGTATACATGGGTGTCTCGAACAGGGAGTTGGCTACTGCCGCCGACCAGTAGGATATTGCTGGTCAGCCAGGTTTCCAGAGCGTTTTTTATGAAATACTTTATTTTCTCTTGGTTATCCCGCCCTGTTGCAGGGAAGTGGGTTCCTGCGTAAATATCTTCAAGACTGACAAACCTCGAGGTCACTCCTCTGTTAATCTTATGGGTAATCAACGGTGCGACTTGTGAACTATACGACGCAGGGCCTATCACAACGAACCGGTAGTCATCACGAGCGGAGGACTGAGGCGGTGATGAGGTGGTATATTGAATACGGATGTCTGCCTGTGATGCCCATTGGAGAACTTTTTCTTGTGGCTGGTATTGAATCGGATAGATATCCACCTTCACAATAATCTGTATTTCGCCATTGTAAAGCCCACACCCAACACGGTAGTCAAACCAGCGGGAGGGATAGGGTTCCAACCCGTAGTCTATCAGATTGTCTTTGGATGTTGCGGTAGTTTGTGAAATCGCGACAGCCTGAGGAGTTGGTTCGATATCCTTTGTGAGGGTCTGCGTTTGTATGTCCTGTGGTGTGACTGTCACATCATGAATTATTGTTCCAAATGGGAAGGTGTATGTTTCTGAAAAACTCGGAAGTAAGGGTTTGTCTTGGTTCATCAAGAACGAGTTTGCTTCATGTAAGGAGACGGAGATGTAATTGTTCGCAGTTTTTAAGGCGGGTTCAGAAAACCGTACCGTCTCAGTTACAAGAGTATTTTCTGTTCCTGATTGTGCAACAGCTCCAAGTCCACTGAGGACTACTATTCCTATAATGCATAGTGGAATTATTTTCTTCATATATTATCCCCTAATATATAGCTAATGTGCTTCCTATATATATTGTTTTTGTGTTGTTAGATGATACAAACATACAAATCCAAGCTTATTTCTATCTAAAATTGTCTCAATAGAAAACTGCAGAAAAACAAAAAAAGCTTTAATGAACTGTAAGAATAGAAAATGAACATGGTATATTACCAACCAAAAATATATCATATCATGGGGGAGGAGCAAGGGCGTTGTTGAAAGAAGAGCTCGAGAATCCGTAATAAAAGGAGTAATAAAAGGAAATAGAACGTTGATATAAAGTTCAAATGTTAATAAAACTGACTTCTGGATTACTCAGAACGATTTTATCTTGTGGTGAAATACCTTTGGTAGAGATGATCCCTTAGACAATTTTTTTAGTTTGTAAAAAAAATGCTTGCGAAAAACATGGTAATGTTGCTAAACTGAATTTTTACCAAAACAATATACTTAAATACTACCCTATGATTATAATTAAAATAATCGTAATAATTAGAGGAGGAAGGTAAATGAAAACAAAAATTATCAGTATTTTTTTCTGTTTGCTATTGATTACCACATTTATATCTGGAATAATCACTGATACAGCTGTGAAGGCAGATCCTATAGAAGGACTCATAGGGTATTGGAGTTTTGATGAAGGCACGGGCTCTGTTGCGTACGACAGTTCTGGGTGTGGAAACGATGGGGTGATCATTGGTGCAACATGGACAACAGGGAAACGTGGATCTGCTTTGGAAATAACCCATACCGAGTATGTCGGGAATATCCCTGCAAAATATGATGATACTATCACAAATGCTTTTACCGTCGTCGCGTGGGTGAAATGGTACGGACTTCCTTCTTATAACCATGGTTCATATTTCTTTGATGGTAGAGGAAATCCTTATTTGGGAGAAGGGTTTCTACTGTATATTAGTTTTCAAAGCACTGTTGGGTTTTGGTTGAATGATGTCGACATGAGTTCCAATATCTTCAGCAACTATGTCGTACCTATTGATAGTTGGGTTCATGTCGCAGCGGTTTATAACGACTCTTCGGATCTCAGCTGTATCTATATCAATGGGCATCTGGATAATACCAAGACGATTACGGAGACATACACCAAAAGTAATCATTACCCTGCGATTGGAACTAATCATTGGGCACCAGGTGATGGACAATGGGCACCAATAAATGGAGTTGAAGATGAAGTCCGCCTGTACAATCGCGCATTGAATGCAAGTGAAATACTCGCGCTATATGACTCGAATGCAACCGATATTTCAATTGATATCAAACCAGGGGACTATCCCAATACGATCAATCCAAAATCACAAGGCAAGGTACCAGTTGCAATATTGACTACAGAAGATTTCGATGCAAGTGAGGTGAACCCGGATTCCATTGATTTCTTGAGTGCTGCACCAGTCCTCTGGGCGATGGAAGACGTTGACAGTGATAACGATAGTGATATGATTCTTCATTTCAATATCCCAGAACTGGATTTTACCCTTCTGATGGATGAAGGGGGAGAATACCCCTATGCGTATCTCTATGGACAAACCGTGAATGGCACGGCGATTGAGGGAAAAGACACCGTGAGACTCCTTGGAAAACTGTTGCGAGATCTGTGGC
>JBAZLE010000141.1:0-5348 GCA_041650455.1 Thermoplasmatota archaeon
CCATGATGCGTATGGTACCTACTTCAAACCCTTCCTCCAAGATGCCATTCAGTCAAGTAGCGAAATCCCTCTTGACGTCAAACAAGCACTTGAGGCGTGGGACTGTTACCTCAATAACGATGATGCTGATGATTGCTACGATGACCCGGGGCTTACCATTTTCCATGCCTGGTACGATGCGTTCTATGAGAACACCCTTCTTGATGAACTTACTCTCCTTGTCAAGGATTATGCGCATAGCCTCCTCCTGCACATCCTCCAGGGGGACTCCTCGAAACTTCCTCTTCGCTACAAACACTACCTCAATGACACGGTTGATGCAGTCATTATCGATTCTTTGCAACAAGCACTCGTTCGCCTGGAAACCCAGTATCATACCACGAATATCTCCCTCTGGTTAACACCAGTTGACATGGTTGATTTTTCTGAACTGGGAAGTCTACCGTCGCCACTCATGCCGTATATGAACCGGGGGACCTACAACCAGGTAGTCGAGCTTCCAAGATGGACGAACGATCCTCTCAGCTCTCCCCGAGGTGAAAGTGTCCTTCCCCCTGGTCAAAGCGGGTTTGTGAATGCCACGGGTGCACCTTCTGCCTTTGCCTATGATCAGCTCCCGTTGTATACCTCCTGGATGTTCAAAGACATGCACATCAATGCTGATGACCTACTCCCAAAATAACATCAGAGAAAAATACACCGGGGAAACGTCATCACCTCATTTCTCTTTGTTTCTTGGACTTTTATAAATTGAATAGTATTCGGATCTCGCATTCTGCCTCTTGTTCGAAAGCAGAGAGAACGGTCACTGTCATTTTTTCCGCCTATGTTCATTCGTAATATTTTTTACTTAGGTTATCAAGTCTATTGGTGAGAACGAAAGAGGGATGAGTTGTGCCAAGAGAAAAACACAAAGATGGAGGAGAGTTGGAGGGAAGCTTGGCACAACCCATCTGGTTGGTTAATTCATACTTGGCCGTTGTTTGAGCACCACTGAAACATCCTGGATTTGGTTGTTCCGTAGGATCGTCATGGTGATGATCTGATTCGGTGTCGTATGCTCTTCGAGGTAGGACATGAAGGCATCCCCGTTGATGACACGAATCCCGTCCACTGCGATGATGACATCCCCGCCGATGAGTATCCATTCATCAACGACTCTCACCTGCTGGGTCCCCCCTTGTAACCCTGCGTCAGCAGCTGCTCCGCCGGTTGTCAATTGCATGATGAGCCAGCCGTAGGTGATGTTGGTTCCAATAGTTTTGGCGATTTCGTAGGTCATGTCCGTCCCGGAGACTCCTACCCAAGGGTGTTGCGTGTAGGTTCCTGTGGTGATGAGTGATTCTATCTCACGTAAGATGGTATTGGATGGTACTGCGAAACCAAGTCCGTTGGAATCTGCTATGATTGCGGTGGTAATGCCGATCACCTGCCCTTGATAGTTTAAGAGTGGGCCTCCTGAGTTCCCTGGGTTGATCGCGGCGCTGGTCTGTATGATGTTTGCGATAGGGAAGCTTCCTGCACCTGAATCATCTGTCGTTATCGTTCTTCCAAGTTGGCTGATGATACCAGATGTCATTGTTCCACCGAGCCCAAACGGACTGCCAATTGCGACCACCGGGTCACCGACGGTTAAGGTAGATGAACTCGTGATTTCTAGCGGGTGGAACTCTTCGAAAGGAGCGTCGACCGACAGGACCGCTAAGTCAGAGTACGCATCAGAACCGATGATGCTGGCGGCATATCCGTTTCCGTTTGAGAAGGTCACCGTGATGTTCTCTGCATCGTCGACCACATGGTTATTGGTGATGACTACCATGTCATTATCATATTCATAGACAAAGCCTGAGCCTTGGACACTCGCATATTGTCTGCCGAAAAATGAATATTGAATGACGTATCCGGTGATGACGACAACCGAGTCCTTCACCTCATTGTACAACTGCGCCAGGGACGTCGTATTATAATAATAGGTAATATTCTGGATATCCTTAGAAGTCGTTGTGTTTGTAAGAATAGTATCGTGTTGATTGGAAGAGTCTGTTGTTGATGATGTTGCCAGAGAGTGTATCGATCCAGCAACAAAATACCCGGCGATAAACATCGTGGCAATCCCAATCGCGACAAACGCGATGATGCTTTTGTTTGATTTCTTTTTTAGTTCAAAGCTCTCGTTCATTCACATTACCTCCACAAATTTTTCTTTTGATTATTTTACTTTATTTTTCTTTATATTTTTTCCTCCCAATTTCTTCCCAATTTCTGCCCAAATGTTATTAAAAAATGTGTTGTGCCATGTTCGTTCGAAGGGGGAAAGGGAATTCTTCATTGGCACAACAGTGATTGTCTCAGAGGGGGAGGAAGAGAAAAAACGAGGCCGATTTTTTCCCTTCTCATCTCTTTACTGGGTAGGATGCTTATTGCTCTGATTCTTCAGGGGCATTACATTCCTCTCGTGGGCCTCCGCGTGGTCCGTGTCCGAACCTACCAGGTCCACCCATCATACCCCAACCGATACCAATGTCTGTGGCGTTTTCGAGGTCGAATTCATCTTCGATGAGACTGATGATTTCGTCCCAGCTGTACCCTTCGTCCCTGAGTTCTTTCTGTTTGTTCAGGATGGTGAGTCGTTGTTCTGTTTGTGCAATTTCGTTATCTAACCGGGCATCGAGCAGTCCGAATTCATCGAGTTTCTCCTGCATCGCGGTTCTCATCTCATCCTGGGTTGCGTTTTGTTCCCGGAGGAGTATCATAAGTTCTTCTAGTTCTGTTTGTTGTTCGTCTGTCAGCTCAGAGCCGAACATGCCGAATCCCCTCATTCCATGATGGTCTCCAAATGGTCCTTGTGGAGGTGTGTCGATGGTTGTATCTTCGGTTGCGTCGTCGGTCGTGTAATCGGTCGCCCCGGTGGCGATGACTGCCCCGATGGTTGCGATCAGCATGCTGACGAGCAGTCCTCCGACCAGTTTCTTGTGTGTCTTTTTCATTTTTTTTGTTCTCCTTTTTTTTCTTCAAGCCTCCATGTCTGGGAGATGTTATATTGATTTTTTACAAATCCATTCCAATTTCTTCCCAAATCCTTCCCAAATTTTAAGAAACCTATTAAACAAGAGCATGAATTCCCCGTCAAAAGGCTCATGGCATGGATTCTCTAAAAAACGTTCTCTACTGGCTCATCGCCAACTCCCTGGGCGGATTCAATAGAGGCAGAATTATTCAAGAACTTTTTCAGAAACCCCAAAACGCAAATGAGCTGTCAAAAAACCTTGGAATCGAGTATAAAACAATCCGATATCATCTGAAGGTTTTAGAGGACAATGGTATCCTCACCTCGGTGGGTGGAGGTTACGGAAAAACCTATTTCCCGACCGAGACTTTGGAAACCAATAAACAATATTTTGTAGAGATTTGGGATAAAATTGGGAAAAAGCCAAATAAAGAATAGATGACATTGAAAAAGGTGAAGAGTAGTATGGACGAAACTCTGATAATGGAAAGTACGGTTCCGGATGCCCCGGTAACGATAGAAAAAATTCCGGAGGCGCCGATAAAGGAAGAAAAAATTCCAACCTATAATAAAAAATCATTAGCCCTTATCTTCTTATTGCTCCTTGGTGGAATCGTTTTAGGATTGATCTTATCAAGTATCTTTGTTGCTGAAGCAAATAATAAAATTCAAGAAACTGCTGACGAACTTGCTTATTTATTCGGTGGGTATATCCCCTCTTTTCTCAACATTCGAGTTACGCCACTGACGACCTCTGAAATCGTTTTACCCACACTCGGTGTTATCGTCGTGTGTATCAGTATGTTTCTCCTCCTTGGTCTTATTGCTGTGTATTTCAAGGTGTTCGCAAAAACAAAATCAAAATACATTTTCGGATTATTTTTCGTATTAATCCCGTTACTTATCGAATCAATTTTTTTAGTCTACACGTTACGTTCCTTATTCGCTTTTCCGGCGATCCCAGCGATCCCACACGGTCCTGGAGGCATCCGTGAAAGCATCGGATTCGAATGGGGCGGGTTAGGCCAGGTCCTTGTGATCATATCAATATTTGAAAGTATCGGACTTAGTATCTTATTGTATCTCAGTAACGAATGATTCCCTCAGTAGACCTTGATGAAAAAAAATATCGTCGCTGTACTCACTACTTCATTTTTTCCGATAACTTTAAAACAAGAACGTTCTTTCCCTGTTCTCGGAGGCATATCATCATGAAACTGAGAAGTTATGGAATCATATCAATAAGTATGTTGATCCTGCTAGGCGCATGCTTCACCGCAGCAGCTAGTAGCATTTCAGATGGAACTGGCGATGTCTGGCATTATACAAACACGGGTACTGCATGGTCCTGGTTGGGAAACGTGGGAAATAAACCGAACATTGACATTAAAGAAATCTCCTATGAAGTGAACGGCGACAAGATTATGTTGAAATTGGAAGTTGTTGGTTCAATCCAAACCTCTGATAAAGTTGGTTATTGGGTTTATTATAATAGCACAGATTCTCAATATTGGATGACATATATGAATGGCACCGGTGTTGCTGTTGGGATGCAAGGAGCAAATTATATGAACAGCACCTACGCAGAAAATGTTACTATTTCAGGTGATACTCTTAGCGTCGTTCTTGATGTTGTTGGTGACACCTCGAACGTGGAACTCTGGGGATATGCTGCTGAATACATCACCACCGCTGCAGATGAAACCTCAGAATGGTGGGGAGACTGGGCGCCTAATGAGAAATTTACTCATGCTCCAACTGATGGAACAGATGAAACCGATGGTACAGACGGCACCGATGATACCGATGAGACCTCAGACGAAGATGGAGAAGGATCTGAGGCACCGGGATTCGAACTCGTCGTAGTCCTCGCAGCAGTCAGCGTTGCAATGATATTTTTAAGAAAACGACGCTAATCTGTCATTTTCTTTTTTTTCCTTTTTTTTCTTTGCCAATTATCCGGAGACGCATGACCGAAAAGATTCAACATTTCGATGCCATCTTTCGTTTGTTAAAAAAACAGATGACTCCCTATGGAACACCGATTGTCTCAAAAAAGAAACGGGGAATTCCTGAGACCCCATTTGTGACGTTGATCTCCTGCCTTCTCAGTCTTCGGACCAAGGACGAGGTCACCGCAGACGCATCACGACGCTTGCTTACGAAATACCATACCCCTCAGCAAATTGTGCAATTAACAGAGAAACAAATCGAGACGATGATCTATCCTGTAGGGTTCTACAAGACCAAGGCCCGACGGATTAAAGATATCTCACAAACACTGCTTGAGCAGTATCAAGGGAATGTACCGGACACGCTCGAAGAATTACTCCGTCTCAAA
>JBAZLE010000142.1:0-5298 GCA_041650455.1 Thermoplasmatota archaeon
AAAGCTTCAGTTCCCACGGCGAAGTCTGGTTTCTTTCACTGCCTAGGGGAGGAGATCTTGTTTCACCATACAGATGAACATATTCCGGTCCTTTAAATAGGTGATAAATTCACTGACGAACAGCGATGACCCATCTTTTTTCTTATGGATGCTTTTGATATGAGAACTCCCGACTTTCCTGATCTCGTCTAAACTTGCTTTGATATCCTGGTATGACTCAAGATAGACGACGTCTGCAAAGGTAAAGGTGAGCATCTCCTCTTTGGTAAACCCGAGTTTTTTCTGGATGTCATTTGTACAATCGATGATTTTCGCCTCTTCGTCAAACAGGATCATATAGTCAAACTCCTGCTCCGGTACGGTATTTATGACCGGTTGGAGGACAGTGTCTCCCTTTGACTGGTGTAGCACGGTATGGAGTTGTTTGTATGCGTCATCTAACCGTTTTTCCAGTTCCTCTATCTTTGTTTCCGCTGCTTGATATTCAGTGGCGTCCCTGCTGAAACAACGGAGCCCTTGGAAGCTTCCCTCGCTATTGAAGACGGGGAGACAAAACGACCGTACCCACACGGAATGGGTGTGAGATTGGTTCATCCAGTACATATCGAGTTTACTTGCCCGATCGGTCTTCTGCTGCGACATGACGTACATGATATCTTTGAATTTGTTTGCCTCTTCTTGTTTTAAAAAACTAAAGATTTCTTTTCCCACTAACTGCTTTGGCAGATACCCTAGGGTACTGGTGACTTTGTCTGAGCATTTCGTGCAGATTCCTTTCTCATCGACCTCCCAGACCCAGCCATCGATTTTTTTTAGCAGGATTTCGTACTTCGCCTCCGCTTCTTCTTTTGCTTTTACCGCATCTTGAAAGATCTCCTCTTTTCTGACCCCGACTTTGTTGATGGCGAGTTTAAGGCTTGCCATGACCCGGTCTAAGGAATCGGTGAGATTATTGATTTCGTAAATCTCACTTTTTTCCAGCTCAACTTCCAGGTTTCCTTTGCTGATCTCATCGATGTTCTTGGTTAATTTCACCAGAGGGATAGAAATAAAATAGGAAATGCCGAAAGCAACCATGAGGGTGATGAGGAGAGTCACCCCAAGAAACAATGATGCGATCTCCAGCCCCTGCAATCCACTGATCATCGCTATAGGGATTAATGATATCACCAGGCACATTATCGTCAATAACCATCGTAATCTCATCTGTTCACCTTTTGTTCTCCTCTCATCTCTCTATCTTTTTGTTCATTTTCTTCTTTTCGGTTCTGTTCACCAAAGATGTTCCCAATATGACTTTTAAGTTCCTCTGCGTGTGTCCGACGTATGATGCTTTGTTTTTCTAATGAGGCGACGTAGTCAATGAGGTCGTCTTTATTGAGCGCATGTTTGAGTTTGAGGTCATGGAACTCGATGTCTCCCATGGGTCCAAGCGAGTTCATGAATTCATCTCGTATTTTCTTTTCAATCTCTCCTTTTTGTGAGAATAGGACTTTGATTGGTTCGATATCGTAGACCGGTCGAATCGGGACCGTGAAATGAAACGTGCAACCGGCACCAGGTCTGCTTTCGACCCATATTTTTCCTTTTTGCGCTTCGATGATCCCTCGGCATATGGTTAATCCTAGCCCGGTTCCGCCGTAGTTTCTGCTCAATGATCCTTCTACTTGGTAAAATGGTTCGAACACCCGAATTTGGTCTTCAATGGTTAATCCGACCCCCTGGTCTTTCACGCTGAAGACAATAAAATCTTTTTGTGGTTCCGCTTTGATTTCGATACTGCTGCCTGTCGGAGAAAACTTGATGGCGTTATGGACGAGGTTTCGTAAGACCTGGCTGATTCGATCAGGGTCAAGCTCGATAATCGGGAGTTCACCGACGTGACCGACAAGGGTGATGTTCTTCTCTTTTGCAAACCCTGTCATAAAGTCAATCGTTTCTTGTACTGTTTCATGGAGATTTGTTTTTCTGAACGCGAATTTCAACCGTGCGGCTTCGATACGGGACACCTCAAGGAAATCCTCAATGATCTTGTTGAGTCGTTCTGCATTTCGGAGGATGATGGATAGACTTTCTTTTTGTTTCTCGGTGAGTGGTCCGAAGTACTCTTGGTGTAGCATCTGTAGTTGCGCTTTGAGGGGGGTAATCGGGGTTCGGAGTTCATGAGAGGTGATGCTGAGGAACTCCGATTTTGATTTATCCAGCTGGATTTGCTCGTCCTCCATCTTGCTTAACGCAAGCGCGCTGCGGTTGAACGCGTCGCTGAGCTGGGCGAGTTCGTCATGTGTTTTTATCGTTGTTCTGATATGGAAATTTCCTCGTTCTAGTTCTTGTGCCGCGTTATATAAGTCGCGTATCGGTTTGGAAAATGATCGGGATATGAGGAACCCGATGAGCATGGTGTTGACTGCGATGAGGATTATGATCAGCAGGGCTGCTGCGTCTAAGAGCATTTGTTGCTGTTTAAAAAATTCAGAATTTTCTAAAAGGAAAGAGTTCGCGATTAAGTAGAAATAGCCGATGCCGATTGCTGGGGCGACAAGTCCAACGAGAAGGAACAGCAACGTGAGTTTTACGTTGATTCGACCGAGAATATATTTTTTCAGATCGAAAGGTCCCTTCATTATGTACTCCGTCCTCCGATGGTTGTTTTGTGAAACTCTTGCGGAGTTGTTTGTGTACGTTGCGTTGTGTTCTTTTTCATCTTTTTTCGTATCCGTCTTTTTTTATAAGCCTAACATTTTCATATCAGATTTGATATGATTTTTAATTTATCTTTTCATGGTTTTATGCAATTCTAGCAGATGAAAGTTGACGCCAATCTCCTCTATTTTTACAAGGCATTTTGTATCAAGTAGATCTTTGAACTGCTGGATGAAATTCTCGCTTCTTTCCTCGTCTAAGGACTCTGTCGTAGTCTCCAGCAGTTGTTGAAGTGCTCTTCGTGCGTCAGTTTGACTGATTGTATTGATGGTGTCTCCGGTTCTGATACAATAGTTTCCTCTTTCGTTGCCTGCTGATTCTATTGTTACTTCTTTGAGAAACGCATATTTGTCTTCTATATTTCGAAGCAACGAATTGACGATTTGGATTGTTTCCGTCTCCGATTTTGTCTCGCCTATGATTTCGATGATTGTTTTTAGCACCTCGGTGAAGACAGCATTGTAATCAACACCATGCGATGTAATGGTGACACCCATCTCTCTGAGTTTTGTCAGATATTCTATGCTCAGGCGAGCTTTCAGGTCACCTCCTATGGACGTGTGGGTCTGGTCAATACAAGTTCTGTCGGTTTCCTGCAGAATCGCGGTGATCGCTTTTCCAAGAAGTTCCAGGTCGATGGTATTGATTTCCTGTTGGATGACTATCTCTTCATCTCCACCCATATGTCGAATATCGTTGATTCGTATGTAGCCAAGGAACGGATACTGTTGTCGTAACTTTCCAAGATGTTGTTGAAGACAGGTGATGGCAAATGATTTCGAGGTGTGTTTCTCTATCGTCTCACTAAGATTTTTTAAAAATCTTTTTATGACATCGGTTTTTTGGATGTCTAATAGATTTTCTGATTTTCTTTCTACAATGATTGTTGATTGCATGAGTGTTAAGTCAATGTCCATTGTCTTCAGGAGGAACATATCATATTCGATACCAATTTTCTCACGGGTTTCTCGAATGAAAAAATATCCTGCGTTTTTTCCTAACAAGTTTGTTATTGTTACTATCAGCTCTTTCATCGCCCGTCCAACATCTTTCGGAGGAATCTGGTTTACTGCCTCATGAACGGAGAGTACGTTTTCCACTTCTACCGTCCGATTATTTTTAATTTCAATTTCTCTTAAAAAAGGATACCTTTGTTGAAGTTGTCTTAATAGGTTTCGAATGGTGACTGCAGCATATTCTTCCGATGTTTTTCTTCCGATGATCTCAATAATCGTCCCGATTAATTGTTGAGTAACCTCAGCAGTCTGCAGCATATGATCCCATCTCATCCCTCTTATGGGAATCTATTCGAGTGGCTTCCATCTCCGTACTATAGAATACCAATGTTCTATAAATGTCTTGCTTTCCTAAAAAAGATATTCGAGCATCATTTCCCTATTTTTTTCGCAATAAAGGTACAGATGAATCAATATGAAGAAATTTGTTTCTGAAACATGGAACCGTATCATTAATTATTTATACTCAAAAAGAGTTGATTGGATTGGATGGTAAAAACTATACTCGTCGTTGATGATTATACCGATATCGTTGTCACCGTCAAACAAGTCTTGGAGGATCCATCTGGACAGTACCGGGTCATCGGTGTCGACAGCGGAGAAAAATGTCTTCAGGTGTTGGAGGGCGATCAGCTCCCTGATCTCATCCTGCTTGATATCATGATGCCTGGGATGAGCGGTTGGGATGTGGCGGCTCGAATAAAAGAAAACGATCGTTGGCGTTCTGTTCCTATTGTTTTTTTAACCGCAAAGGGTGATGAGATGAGTGTGGGGATTGGTCATCTTGCCTCAGAGGAGTACATCATAAAACCCTTCGATGTCTTGAAACTGAGGGATTGTGTCCATCGAATCCTGCAGACCGCACCGATATAATCATTTCGTTCTCCTCTTTTCTTTTTTCCCGTGTATTTCCTTGTATTGGTTTAAATGAGATGGGGAAGAGTCCATACTGAGTATCGAAAAATAGACTCAAGAAACGATATATATTTATGGGAGTTCTGAGTATATAGTATGAAAAGAATATATTACCGTGCGTCTCTATCAGAGATGATTTAGATACGTTCCGGTCGGGAAGTAGGTCTACATCTTGATCTATCTTCGTATCGATTAAAAAATAAGAATATAAAAACGGTTTACTGAATTAATAATGGGGGATATTGTTACATGAAGACGAGGATTCCTTGCTTGAAAAAAGGTTGTCCGTTTGGAATAATCATAATATTACTGCTGTCTTCTGGGGTGGGGGGTTTTCTTGCAGCACAGGAAATAGTAAATCAATCATTCCCTTCGATTGTTGCGACCGTGCCGCTCTCGCAACCCAACATTCTTCCTAACATTGTACAAAAAAATATTACTATACTGGAAATCAACCGATCTCGCACGTCGGTCGTTGTTCTGGTCACAGCCGAAGAATTCGCCTGGCTGTCGTCGATGAATTTTTCACCAGAAGTGGTCCCTGATGAACTTGCGGAGGCACGAGGGTGGAAGTCGTCCCCGGCGTTTGAACGTGATTTCCATTCCTATAGTCAGATGACGACCGAGCTTCAAAATATTGCAAGCACCTATCCTGTTATCACTC
>JBAZLE010000143.1:0-5239 GCA_041650455.1 Thermoplasmatota archaeon
GGTAAAAATCAAAAACCGCGATTTCCTCCAGAGAGCAGTCGGACTGACCTGTGAGATTGAAGGACAGAATACCCGTTCGGCTACCCTGAGCAGTATCATCGATGAGGCATCAATCCTTGCTGCCCAACAGGGAGACCTTGACCTGTTGCTCAGGATGAAAGCATGGAGTAACTCTCTTCTCGAGAAGGACCTGGTATCCTATGCGATGGCAAACATCATTGACGGAGTGATAAAATATGCCATTGATAAGCAGTCCTGCGATGCCCTTGAAGAAGCATATCTTATCGCCGGGGAGATCAACGACCCTTCATTAAAAGGGCAGTTGTACGAGCGAATTGCTGAGTGTTTTGTAAAAATCGGTTGCGCACTTCTGAATGATCCATCTTTCGTATCATCGACGAAAGACTATTCCATAAAATTCATGCCGTTTATCAGAGGACGGGAGATCATAAAAACACATGTAAAACCCCAGCAAGCCTCTCTGAAAATAGCCGGGATTATCGATATTATCATTTCATACGCAAAAATGAGCACAAATCTGGATTTTATCGTGCCATTCGTGATGTACGCAACCGAGATAGAGAACACCTTTGAGCGCGATGCCATGATGTCAAGGATCGTCTCAAATCTGAACGCAGAGATTACCCATCCGAATTCCACGGACCCTTATGAGACAATGGCATTTTTGCTGAGAAGAAACGAACTTGCGCGATCAAGTACGGAGGTAATCGGATTAATTCATAAAGTGCTCCTGTTAATTTATGATCCCTACATAAGACTTACCGGCCTGTGCGATCTGGCAGATTTACTCTCACGGTTACAGAAAACCGAAGACTCGCGGAAGATTCTCCAGGAGGTTGAGGGGAATCTGGAAATTCTTGGTTCCGGATACCAGAAGGTGCTTGTCCTCTCATATCTCGCATCATCATACAGCCAGATTGAGGCTTCAATCGCAAAAACAATCCTTTTGCAGGCAATACAGCAGTTAACAGAGGTCGAGTTCGACAAGGACGCCCCGGCACGCCGGCAGGTTATTCATACGATTGTCAGGATGAACAGTATCAATCCGGACCCTGAGTGGTTCCCGACAGCATTGCAAATCGCACAAAAAATTGGGGATCCGGTGGAATACGCCAACTCGTTAATCTCAATTTACACCATGGTTCGCCAAGATAAAACCCGGTGCAGGGATCTTTTGGCGAAAATGGAAATCGCCGCAGAAACGGTTGCTTCACCATATGAAAAAGCTTCAGTCCTTCTTTCCATTGTCCGACTGGCTATGCAGAATGCCGATGATGATCAGACCCTCAAACTTCTGAAAAAGGCAGAATCGCTCACAAAAAAGATCAACATCCCATCAATTGCGGATACGATAAAAAACAGCATTGCAGAAATCTATTCCGGATTATACGAAAAAACGCATGACAAGAAAATGCATGATCTGGCAATCCAGATAGTCAAGACGATCGATGCTGATGAAATCCGGTTTTACCGTCTTGAACAGATGGGATTTTCTGAGATTTATGAAATTACCCCCCAGTTTATGAAGATCAAATCGGTTTCAGAGAAAATGGTAAAAGAGGGAATACATCCCAATTCAGTTATAACATTGGAGCGGCTTGTAAGAGCTGTGGCGGACCGGGGAAAAGAAGCCATTTTTTTCTGCTATCTCTCAATTTACTTCAAGCGGGAGGGACAGGAAAAACTCTCGCGGAAGATGCTCCAGAATTCCATAAAAGAAGCCAGGATCATCCGTCCGTTATCAAGGAGAGCCTATGTAATGTGTGATATCGCACTGAAAATTTTTTCAGCAGGTTGCGAACATGCTGCCCAGGAGGTCCTTGATTATGCGATTGATGCAGCGACCAATATCCGCCAGTCATCACTGAGAGACGAGGTCTTCGATGAACTGGGCCTGGCCATCAAGATCATGCAGAGAATGTAATGATGAAGACGCTTGAGATCTATATAACCGGGAAAGTCCAGAAAGTGGGATTTCGGGCATGCATCCGGAAAATTGCATCTGATCTGAATATCACCGGGACAGTAATCAACCTCACGGACGGCAGGGTTCAGGTATATGCAACCGGAGAACCGATAGTCCTTGAAAAGTTCACCTCCATGATCTATAGCTGCCCGCGTGCGATAATACGGGATATCCGCATCGGGGAGACCCAGCCCAGGTCTTTTAATGGCTTTTCCATCGTCAGACTTGAAAACCAGATCAATACAGAACTTTAAAATCACTGCCTGTCTTCAGTGACACAGAAAAATTGTACACTTGTTGATTGACCTTGTCAGAAATCTGTGTTGTATAAAATGAATTCATCATTTCCCGAATCAGGTTATCAGAGAGCATACACCGGTCACGCGTCAGCTCGAAGTCGGATCCCGTCAATAATTCCTTTGCTATCCGCAGGATTATCGTGTCAACAGTTGTTGCTTTCAATGGCTCGATAAGATCGTAGATAAGACCTCCTTTGCCTTCATGCATGGGGCCAAGATCCGGATCGAGCCGGGCACCAAGAGCTGCCACATAACAATTCCCATAGAGCATTGCATACCCAAATGAGAGCATTGCGTTGACCGGATCGAGCTGTGGCCGTAATGTCCGTCGCCTGAATCCCAGATCAGGAGGCAGACTCCGGGATATGATTTCATAATACATATCAGATGTAAGTTTATGGAGTCTGCGTATCTCATCCAGTTTAATAAGGTATTCAAGCTCACCCAGCGAGTTATGCAGGACTTCCAATTCCCCGTCATAAAAAAGCCGTGTATTAAGGGACTCCTGAATGCGTTCGGTCAGGTACAGTCTTGATCGTATCGATGATTGGGCGATGGCGATGGCGTACCTCTGGCGGAGGACTGTCTGGGAAAAATCTGTGGACTTTTCTGTATCTGCAGCATGATAGGGCCTGATCGTCCCAACAGCAGTTCCATCAGGATCGAAAAATGTGATATATGTCCCATTTTTCACCAGCTGTGAAATGGTCGTTGAATTAATGGTGTGTCCCCCGACAATAAGCAGGTTTGAGACGCTTTCAAGGGGATATCGTTCAACGGATTCTTTTTTCTGGATAATGAGGTGTTTCCGGGTGGATTTTATCTGAGCACCAAAACCGCTTACAGAAACCCAGGGAAATTCAGCCATCGCCAACACCGGTACACGATTGCCTGACCTGCTAATTACTACCACAGTGTGACGGATTAATTCATCGTTTTGTTCCATAGAGACCAACGTGAATTCCCGGGATATTTCTTGATCAAATCCAAATCTCATATCCGGTGGATATAAACCCCAGCAGACGACATATATACACTCGTCATGTTATAGCATAACAGGGTGTGACAGATGTTCTGGGATAAGAAAATCGAAACGCTGAAACCAACGGAATTAAAAGAACTTCAGCTCAAACGTCTGAAAAAAACTCTGAACCAGGTTCAGAACGTAGAGTTTTACCAAAAACTTCTCTCCAATGCCGGAATCAAAACAACATCCATCAAAACACTGGATGATATCCGGAAGATTCCATTTACAAAAAAGCAGGATCTCCGGAACGGCTACCCTTTTGGTTTTTTTGCCGTGCCTCTGAAAAAAATTGTGAGGATTCACACGACTT
The DNA here is from genome assembly GCA_041650455.1 of Thermoplasmatota archaeon. Lineage (GTDB taxonomy): Archaea > Thermoplasmatota > E2 > DHVEG-1 > DHVEG-1 > SM1-50. The sequence continues at coordinate 3,624 of JBAZLE010000143.1, forward strand.
CCGGGACCACCGGGAAACCAACGGTAGTCGGATATACCCGGAATGATCTGGATTCCTGGTCAGGTTTGATCGCACGGAACATGACCATGGTCGGAATAACAGAAGACGATATCTTCCAGAACATGGTCAATTACGGTATGTTCACCGGGGGCCTTGGGTTCCATTATGGCGCGGAGAAGATCGGGATGACCGTCATTCCCAGCGCAACGGGAAACACCAAACGCCAGATCGAGATGATCAATGATTTTGGTGTCACCACCATACACTGCACTCCCAGTTATGCTATGCACCTTTCAGAAGTAGCTGAAGAGATGGGAACTGGTCTCGAAACCCTTAAGACAGGACTTTTTGGTGCGGAACCGTGGTCAGAGAGCACAAGGAAAACTCTGGAAAACCGGCTGGGGGTTACCGCATACGACTCGTATGGTTTAAGCGAACTTTTCGGCCCGGGTGTTGCCTTTGAGTGCCCGGAGCGCGACGGCCTGCATATCTGGCATGATAGTTACCTTGTCGAGATCATCGATCCCCGTACAGGTGAGACGGTTGCAGATGGCGAACGCGGAGAACTGGTTGTCACTCCTCTGGTAAAGGAAGCCATGCCGCTCCTTCGATATCGTACAGGAGATGTCACCATGCTCATGGAGGATGGCTGCCTCTGCAGAAGAGGGAAAAAGATCGCACGAATCACCGGAAGAAGCGATGATATGCTCGTTATTCGTGGCATTAATGTATTCCCGTCCCAGATAGAGCATGTGCTCCTGAAGATTCCTGAAACAGGCAATCAGTTTATGGTATATATTGACAGAATCAATCATCTTGATGAGATGACTGTCGAAGTGGAGATCAACAGGGAATTTTTCAGCGGGGAGCTTGCGGATCTGGCACGGCTCCAGAAAAAAGTCATCAAAGAACTCCGTGACGCACTTGAACTGAGGACCACGGTCAGACTTGTCGAACCCGGTTCCCTGCCCCGTTTCGAGGGAAAGGCCAAGAGAGTAATTGATCGCCGTGAGGTTGTGTAATGGCACTATGGGATCCCCGTATTGAAGAGATGCCGAAAGCGGATATCAAGAGGATGCAGTACAAACTGCTGAAAAGCCTTGTATATCGGTTGTACAGTTTTTCCCCATTCTATCATGACAGGATGAAGGAACAGAATGTCCATCCCGATGATATTCGTGAATTGTCCGATGTGAAAAAACTCCCCTTCATGTTCAAGCGGGACCTGCGCGATAACTACCCTGACCGTATTTTCACCGCAACAAAGGAGGAACTGGTGAGGTATCACGTATCCAGCGGGACAACCGGGAAACCGACGGTTGTCGGGTACACCCAGAAAGATCTGGATCTCTGGACAACTTCCCTGGCAAGGGGATTGACATCCATCGGTCTTGGGAGAGGCGATGTTATTCAGGTAAGTTACGGGTATGGTCTCTTTACCGGGGGGCTTGGTTTGCACTATGGTGCAGAACGGATTGGAGCAACGGTCCTCCCAACCAGTGTCGGCAATACCGAACGGCAGATCGAACTGATGCAGGATCTTGGTGCCACGGCAATTGCCTGTACTCCGTCGTATCTCCTGCATATCGGGGAGGTTGCCGAGAAGATGGGAATAA